>NZ_LWGJ01001107.1:0-913 GCF_001635845.1 Oleiphilus sp. HI0132
ACATTTCGCTCTTCATCAAGTGCAGGATAACCCGTCTTACCTTCATTCAATAAAACAGCCTTGGCACGCGTCTGGCGCGTTGAAGTAAATAAGATACGATCACCTGGAAGGTAGCTGGGTGAAATATCATGCCCATCTTCAGCCCTGACATTCAGCGTACTATCAAAAATACGGCGGAGCGTGCTGCTCTCTATATTATATTCCCAGATATTCCAAGTAGGCTGATCTTCTTCATCGGCATTCTCTATCTCTGGCGCACGCATCGAGAAGAGTAGTTTCTTACCATCATAAGAAGTACTGAGGTCACGTACATCGTAGAGCAGCTCACCGTCGTCGTTTAAGAACGATTCATCAGCAAAGGCTGCCGAAGAAATATCCACCGTTTGAGCATCAAGTGATGCTTTTTGCTTTAGGTATAAAACAGCACCAGGACGAAACGATTGCGGCTCAGCCGCATTATCTGGCTCAACTTCGCCCTCATCATTTTCTAGAGGTCTTTCTATATAAGCTAAAGGTAAGTCAACTACAACAGGATCCGTGCCATCAGAGCTACAGGCAACAATAAGAGGCAGACTGATCATAGCAACAAGGCTCAACAATACCTGTCTCAAAAAGCCCGAATTTGAAGGCTTGGGTAATCTAAAATGCCTTTTGAAGGCTCGATTCAGAAAAACCGAAACGTAAAAAAATGTTAACCTGACATGCTTCACAATATTCTCCCTATTCGACATAATCGAGCCCAGTTAAGGACTTAGACAAGGATTATGTCTCTCAGTATGTCTTCTTCCTAAGTACATTCCAGCGCATTTGAGTTACGCAATGTAATGGTGAGCACTGCCACACAAAAAGCGTCTATCATCTTCAATTAAACTTCAAACATAGAGCGTTTGGGTCTAATTTAAATAAGCTCCGA
>NZ_LWGJ01001108.1:0-5334 GCF_001635845.1 Oleiphilus sp. HI0132
AACACACAACGCTACGATCAACTAAGAGGTCATCCTTATGCACATTGAAACCATGATCCACACCTTCAAACAACTCAAACTACACGGTATGGCCAACAGTGTTATGGAGCTATCACAGCAAGCTGGGCCATCTTACCTTCAAGCACAGCCCATTCTTGAAGCCTTGATCAAAGCTGAAGTAACAGATCGAGAAGTGCGATCAATCGCTTATCAGATGAAGCATGCAAGGTTCCCAGCCTACCGTGACCTAGCTGGCTTTGACTTCAATCAAAGCAGTGTAGATGAAACGCTTGTCAAAGCGCTTCATCGCTGTGAGTTCATCGAAGGCAGCCACAACATCGTACTTATAGGAGGCCCTGGCACGGGTAAAACTCACTTAGCAACGGCAATAGGCGTACAAGCCATCCAACACCACCGACTACGAGTGCGCTTCTTATCGACCATTGAACTTGTGAATCAACTTGAACAAGAAAAACTCGAAGGTAAAGCGGGACGCATTGCGAACAGGTTAAGCCATACAGACTTGGTTATCTTAGATGAACTTGGTTACTTGCCCTTTAGTCAAACGGGAGGCGCATTACTATTCCACTTGCTAGGCAAACTATATGAGAAAACAAGTGTGATTATCACGACTAACTTAAGCTTTTCAGAGTGGAGCCAAGTCTTCGGTGACGCAAAGATGACAACCGCATTACTTGATCGACTAACGCATCACTGTCACATCATTGAAACAGGTAACGAAAGTTACCGCTACAAAGAATCTACTAATAAACGAATTTAAAACTGGAAATAAAAGAAAAGTTCAGGCCATAATCTGGCCTCTCAGGCGGGTCAAAATTAAGTGCAAAAGCCGGGTCAGTTTTACATGCAAATTAACACTAGTGTTTTTATAGGCTAAACTAACAAGGTCAATAAACTGTAGAGGGCACCTGGATGATCGGTGAGCACCATTACAATATCAATAAGAAATTGGTTCGCGAAAAGATAGCGACGACTGAGCTTCGTGTTGGTATGTATGTTGTAGAATTGGATAGACCTTGGGTTGATACCCCGTTTCTGTTTCAAGGTTTTCTGATTAGCAGTGAAGAAGAGATCGATCAACTGAATGAGTATTGTGAATATGTTTATATAGATGTGACTCAGACAGAAATTACTTATAGGGAAAAACGAAAGAATCGTACTGATGTCAAAAGTCGCCGGATTTATAAAGTACCTGTTGAACGAGAGTTGGCTGTCGCCGTATCTGACTATGACTATGCGAAGAAGACAGTTGATCATGCCCTTAGTGCCCTCCGTCTATCTCAGGAGATAAATACCACTGAGGTAAAAACAGCTGTTAAAAGTTGCGTGAAAAGCGTACTAAAAAACCCTAATGCCATGCTCTGGCTAACTCAGATTAAAGACAAAGATGATTACACGGCAGAACACAGTTTACGTGTATCTATCATGGCTGTTGCACTTGGGCGTGAGCTGGAGCTGCTGGAAAAGGAGCTTGAAGACCTAGGCGTTGCGGCGATGCTGCATGATGTGGGAAAGATTAATATACCCATCGAGGTGCTGAATAAAGAAGGATCCTTAAATTCCGAGGAATATGAACTCATCAAGGAACATGCGACACATGGTCGCAAGCTGCTGATGTCTAAATCAGACGTGCCTCCGGTCGCGGTTGATGTTGCGTATTGTCATCATGAACATCTCAATGGTAAGGGTTACCCAAGGGGGTGACTGCTGAAAAGATTCCTTTCTTCGCTAAAATTGTTAGCGTGGTGGATGCTTTCGATGCCATTACCAGTGACCGGGTTTATAGTGATGCACGTTCGACATTGGAAGGTTTGCGTATTCTTTACGATTGTCGTGGCCAGCAGTTTGATGAGGAAATTGTTCGAGCTTTTATTCGCTTAGTAGGAATTTATCCACCGGGGCATATTGTTGAGCTGACCAATGGCGAAGTTGGTATTATCCTATCGTGCCAAAGAAACAATAAGCTTCGCCCCAAACTGATTATTGTCAGGAATACTGAGAAGAAAAGCTGTGCTGAACGGATTGTTGATCTAAGTAATGAGCAAAAAGATCAGCATGGTAAGCCGCTTCGAGTTAAAGAAATATATACAGACGGGGCCTTTGGCGTTCAGCTTAAGGAATACAAGGCCAAAGGCTTAAACTTTGGCCTTGCAGTACAGTAATAAACCTTAAAGCCTGGTACTGAACTTTGAAGGAATGACGAAAGCGCTAACAGTCTTGCGGCAGTCTTAGAAGTTTGTTTTGCGCCCTTAGACGCTTTCTCGGCCATGTTGTGAACCCTTTTACTGCGTTGTGATTGATTTCTTCTGCTACAGCTCATTGCTCCTTTGCAGCACTTAAACCAACTATAAATACATTAAGCGTTTGGGGCTCAGTAAACCAATCATTGAAGATTTATGTTTTACCCTTGAAAGAGCTGCTAAACTTAAGTGAGTTGTGCACCTCACCGAATATTTACTTTTAATACTGAGCCTGAAAAATGAGATCTATTTTAATTGTTGAAGACTCTTCTACCGTTCGTGAAATGGTTACCTTTGTTTTAAAGGATGAACGTTTGAAAATAGTCGAAGCTGAGGATGGCTTGGAAGCGCTCGACTTGGCGAAAAAGCAGAACTTTGACCTAGTGATCACAGACCACAATATGCCTAATATGAAGGGAATTGATTTAGCCATTGCATTGAGGAATATGGAGTCTTACAAAGAAACGCCTATTTTGATGCTAACAACTGAGTCAGACCCTAGGCTGAAAAAAGTAGGTAAAGATACCGGTATAACTGGTTGGATTCTAAAGCCCTTGAGTCCTCAGCGCTTCAAACCAGCCATAGAAAAGCTGTTGGATATTGCCTAAGTCTTAGCAATTCTTGCCATTATGATCGATGATGCTCTTCTCACCCTGGCTTTGTCACCTATTCTCGTTCCGCAGGGAATCTATACTAAAAAAGTGACGCCTAAACTTCCTGAGCCTGAAGGTAGCCGTGAAGGTATTTTAGGTAACGGGGAGCCTTTGCGCATCTTAATTCTAGGTGACTCAGCTGCTGCAGGTGTTGGCGTTGATAGTCAGAACGATGCGCTTTTAGGGCAGCTGGTGTCGAAACTGTCGCAGTACCGCGCTATCGAGTGGCGCCTTTTAGCCGAAACAGGCTTGAAGACATCTGAGATGCTAGAGCGCCTACATGCGCTTGAGGCTTTTAAAACCGATGTTGTCATTACTTCCTTAGGTGTCAATGATATAACCGGCGGGACACGACTGAAACACTGGCTAGAGCAGCAAAGAGAGTTAAAACTGCTGCTTCAAGACAAGTTTCAAGCGCGTCATATCTTCTTGAGCAGTGTACCTCCCATGCATGAATTTCCGGCTCTACCTCAGCCACTTCGCTGGTTTTTGGGGCGTCGTTCTCGTGCAATGAATAGTGCTTTGAACGAACAGGCAGCACTAGATGAGGCTTTAGCTTTTGTTAGTGTTCAGTTTCCTATGCAAAAAGAGTTCTTTGCCAGTGATGGCTTCCATCCCAGTGCGCAGGCTTACCGCTTATGGTCAGAAGCTTTACTTGAGCACTTTAAAGAGCGTTGTTTATTGCCCCAGCGTTGAAGGTATCGTCGAGCAGCATTCCAGGCTGATCATCGCTTTTTTGCGTTCTGCTCCCCAGCGATATTGATTAATCTCCCCCGTACTTCTAATGACCCGGTGACAGGGAATCAAATAGGCAATATTGTTCTTCGCAATGGCTGAAGCGACGGCTCTGGTAGTATTTGGTTGATTGATTTGCTCAGCAACCTGTTGATAAGAGCGCAACTCGCCTTCAGGAATCTTCAGTAAGGCCTCCCATACCAACAGTTGGAAAGGCGTTCCTTTGCAGAGCAAGTTCAACTTGTTCTCGTTTGCTGGTCCAGAGTCGAAAATACGTTTTAGGGTAGTTAATGTGCTCGCTTGGTTTTGCTTTAGTTCAGCATGTGGCCACTCGCGCTTCATCTCAGCCAAACCTTCTGCTTGAAGCTCCAGTGAGTCAAGAAATGCCAATTTGCATAAGCCTCGTTGAGTCAGAGCTAGCAGACAATAACCGAAGGGAGAGGGGTGAAAGCCATAGTCTATTTGAACGCCTTGGCCACCACTTTTATATTCGCCAGGTGTCACGCTTTTACACTGAACCATCAGATCGTGAAGTCGGCCACTCCCGCTTAAGCCGCTGTTGTAAGCGGAATTAGAGACAGAGTGTTGCTTAAGTAAAGCTTTGGCTTTTTGCTTGGTCAGAAATTGTAAGAACTGCTTGGGTGATACCCCCGCCCATTGAGTAAACACACGCTGCAGGTGAAACTCACTCAAGCCGATATGCTTAGCTATGTCCTTCAAGCTAGGTTGTTTATATTGCGCAGCTTCAATAAAGGCCATCGCCTGAGCGACTTTTTGGTAGTTTCTGTGTTGTTCATTAAGCCTTGCCATGGAGCTTTCTCTGAGTCGATTCAACTTAAAGCAGTGAGGTAGAATTATAAGAGAAGTCCTTAAGTGAGAGCGACCCGATACTTGCGATTATTTTTTTGTTATTGCAGATAATAACTCGATGAACTATAGATCGGTTTAAGGCGCTTGGTTAGAAAAAACCATTTAATACTAAACTAGATTAGTCTTGGCCTGAGTGAGATATCGGTCGCAAAAAAAAATATTAGATAAAAAAATAATTTGTTATTATTGTCACGGCTTTTTCAATCGTGGGTTTCTTTAAGCAGAAGGATTTGCCTGCGGATTAAATGCAAAACGATCAACGTAACTAAACTAAATGGGTGTAATGTGAACTCTAGATTATTATTAAGCTTAATCGCCTTGACTGTTGTAGTCGGGTGTTCTCCAATTCCAGTCAAAAGGGATGTGGGCCAAGTAAACTTTAACTATTCGGGAAGTAATAAAGGTGAGCAGACCGATAAAGTAATTGGCATTGTCGCGTCTGAAGTATCTCAGGCTCAATCAAGTGTAAGCTCTAGCCCTCAAAGCACTAACCCTTTTATTCAGATGGCAATGGCTCAAGCCCAAGCTAAAGGGAATCACGGGTTTAATGCTAATAGTGCGTATAACCAGTCATATAGAAGCCAGCTTATGACTGCATTGAATAATACTTTTGTTTCAAACCTGAGTGACAAAGGTTTCAATATGAAAGGACCTTATCAAACGTTTGATGATATTACGTTTAGTGATAAGAAAAATATGTATTTGTCTGTTGTTCCTCGTCTCACTTTTAATATAAATCAAAAATCAACCGGTGTTGCATGTAAGAGTACTCACTGTACGGACTCAGGTAATATTTACATTAATGGTGAGATGCT
>NZ_LWGJ01001109.1:0-3528 GCF_001635845.1 Oleiphilus sp. HI0132
TGTTGGTGCTAACAGCACGTATTGGGGAGATGCATTCTGGAAGGTAACCCGATACGAATATAATAATGATTACTTACCAGTTAAACGCACTACCTATGGCAGAAAAGGTGAAGTCATTAGTTATTATGAATCTAAGTATTCATCACAGGACTTCCTTTTATCTAGGAAGTACTTCAGCCAGACAGAAAAAGATGCGAAGGTAGAGCTTCAGTCAATTCACAAATTTCAGTATAAAGCTTTAGGTTCTCAGTGTTGGGAGCTTTCACAAAGTGTATACAAAGTAAAAACAGGCAAGTTAATTGAGGATTATTTGGATTATCTTGGACCTCAACAACGAATGATCTGCAAACAAGTTAATCTAAATGAAGGTACAGGCTATATGCCAGTTCTAAGGCGTATGGACGAAAATATATACTATGGTGGAACGAATCTAGACGTTGTAATTAGACTTGATCGTGATTCTAGGCGGCACTTCTGGTACAACGAAAGCGGCCATCTAATAGCAACTCGTAAATATATGAGTCAGAAGGCACTTGAAAATGATACTTATGAGCAAATCGATTATAGTAATACGTTAGTCGATAGTTTTGGTAACTGGCTTGAACGGGAGGTTGTTACAACGAACTTCGCTTTGGGAGAGAAATTGAACGAACGAACAGTAAAACTCTATCGAACTATTAAGTATCATCATTAGGCCTGTTCATTCAAACGTAAGATAATTAGAACGGAAAAACGGAAAATACTTAATAGGGAGGAATTAATACATGGAACATAATACTAGTCATGATTTCTTTGTGTCGGCTTGCTACGAGGTTCTAGACGAGCGCGTTAGTAAATACACTTCAACAGATGTATATGGGTCGCCTTCAATTTCAGGAGGAGGTACTTCAATATCTTCTAGTACATCATATCACCAAGATCAGGAAATATGGGTAAAGAACGTTGAAACCGAAAAAGAAAGCAAGCTCAACTTTAAGACATTTAATATTGATGTACGCCCTGGACACAAATTACTCCTAATCACTAACCGAAACACAGGGAAGGTCGAGCGAGCGATTAACTTAACAACTGATCAAGTTTTTGTTGGCAATGGAGACGTTAATAACAAAGAAGTAAGTCAAACCTCTATGTCGGCAAATATTATCGTCTCTCTACTATATGCTTTCTTGATTTCTCTGCCATTCGCAAGTTTTATTTTTATCTTGGCATGGTGGAAAGATAGGCCTACACAATTTGATCTAAAAAAGTATTTATATCCAATCTTAGCCATTCTTGCATCGTATTTGTACTGGTCATACAAGATGTTTACTGGTGATGATGGGGGCCCTTCAAGTGAGTTTTTCCAGTCATTCATAGCCTATCTTTTAACCTTAACATTCCCTGCCTTTTTAATAAGTCTAAAAGTGTTTGAGGATCAAGGTGAAGATATTAGAAGTAAAGTATCTTCGCTCAAGGACTATCAGGATAGTCAGGTGGCGTTTTGTAAGAAAACATATTTGTAACGGAAAAGGATAAAAGAACTAATGATGGAATATTTTTATATCGGATTATTTGGCTTTACTCAGGGCGTATTTTCATGGGCGGTATTGGGTGATTCATTTCTTCCGAGTCTGAAACGCCCTTTAGCTGCGTTAATACTAGGTCTGTCTATGGTGATACTGTTGACGATCTTTTTAGCTTTCAGCTCAGACTTCCATGATAACGTTTTTCATCATTGGATTACTTATCTAATTACTGTAGTCATTTCATCAAGTTTGGCTTCGGTTTTCATGTTTAGAAATAATTCGAACGTGATCAGTTCAACTTAAACGGAAAAATTATATATGGAGTTATATGCACTACTTTGTATTGCTTTAATACTGACGCCAATGTTATCAATGGGCTATCTCTATCCGAATAGTATTTTTAAGTACAAGTTAGTCTTGCCTTTGATGCTACCTATCCTAATTGGCTGTGGTAATAGTTATCCAGACAAGAAGGAGGAACTTGAGAAATTTATCGAAGATTCAGCTAGTTGTGCTGTATCAGCAGAAATTATAGGTTTTTATGCTATTGCAAGTAAGCACCGAAA
Organism: Oleiphilus sp. HI0132; assembly: GCF_001635845.1. Lineage (NCBI taxonomy): Bacteria > Pseudomonadati > Pseudomonadota > Gammaproteobacteria > Oceanospirillales > Oleiphilaceae > Oleiphilus > Oleiphilus sp. HI0132. Next base: position 2,072 of record NZ_LWGJ01001109.1, read on the forward strand.
ACATGGGGATCTTGCGAGCGGTAAAAGGTACCGTTTATATAGTGAACCGAGTAACTTTGAAGAACGGATTTCTTATTATAGAAATTTGACGGGAAAGCTTTCTAAACTATTTCATGGTATGAATCTAAATGAGCGTTGCGGCGAGCATATTCTTGAAAAGGATGTCAGGTAGTAATGACTAAATAATTAAGCGGAAAAACGGAAAAAGGAACTATGACCAGATTTAAATATTTCGCGACTTCTATGCTTATTATTTTAGCGGCTAGCAGTTACGCTACAGGCAAAAATGAGGCATACCAAGCATATAGAGACGCTGCCTTTAACCTGGACGGGAAAAGCTCAACTACAAGCTCTTGGGGCGACAGATACCAACATAGATGGACTTTTGCCGAGTCTAGAGAGTGTGTTTTTGATGTTATTACAGGTTATCGTGAATTAGCCATATCAGGAAAAGAATTGAGATCCCATCAAACCAGAATCTATGGAGTCGACTTCTCAAACAATGTAAAAAGGATTGATTCAAAAGACGGGCTGTATGTTCGAGTCCCTTTTAATCGAGAAATATCTCGAAAGGAAGGAGTGATGACAATATCAAACGCGGGTATAAGCTTTGGAGTTAGCGCAGATAAAGAGGCTTATAACAATGAGGATATTGTGAAAAAACTGAACTCAATTCTACACTACTGCCGGAATTTTCATTAGAGCGCATGAACTCACTTAGTGGGTTACCAGGTATGCAACTTTATATGCGTAATTCAATTCGATATTAAAAAAACGGAAAACGGAATATTAGGGTTTATTTCAATATAACCTGAAAGAAAAACGAAGGAGTTTTAAGTTAAATGCTCAGATTTATAATTACAGTATTTGGGTTGTCTTTATTGTATAGCACTAATGTTAACGCTTTTAAGTTTGATAGCGACCTACAGAACCCAAAGAATTCTGACCCCGCACATGAGAAAATAACAGGGCTAGCTTATGACTGTGTTCTTGTGTTTAACGGCGAAGAACCATCAAACTGCATAGAAAGTTTAGATTTCCCAAAAGATCGCGGAATAGATAGCGATACGTACTATCCAAATGTTTCGATAAATCCAGATTATTCTATCCCTTTCACGAGAGAAGAAATTTATAAAGCTGTTTCTTGGCCTGATGACCCAGCTAGAGAACTTCAATTTAAAACTGCTTTGAAACCTGCCATTAGCTTTCTTCGTACTTGTGGAGACAGAAAGTTAAGTATCCGTGGTGGTCTATTTTGTAATTCCCATTTTGGACAGCTCCAATATCCCCCTGTGTCAGGATAGTTGTCGCCTCTGTTAATTTTTAATAATTGAATAGGAGGCGGTAAGAGAATATGAGTGAAGCATTATTCAAAAGAGTTTAAAGAAGCCATTGTTAAGAAGTGGCTTGAAAGTGGGTTATCATTAAGAACGTTTTCAGCCCAGGAAAACATAAAC
>NZ_LWGJ01001110.1:0-7455 GCF_001635845.1 Oleiphilus sp. HI0132
TTTATATACTACCCTTAAGAAATAGGAGCTGAGTTGCTCCGCCACATTTCCGTTTACTAACGTGTAAAATATGTACTCTGGATTAATCGTTGCTTGAGTATTGAAGGCGCATCGCTTACGTTATGTCTAGAGTGTAGACTCAAATAGAAAAAAATGCTTAGAAATAAGATGTAAATGTAAGATAAGTCACAGAATATTCGATTCTGGGCTAAACTGCTTTCTGCTTGTAAAAGTGCAGTTGAGTGCTCAATAGAGCGTTTGGGTTATTGTCCTAAAAGTATAATCATTCAGTAGTATTAATATAAGGTATTAACGATATATGGCTAACATGCAGCATAAAGATTTCAAACTGATCCGCTCTCAAAGCATTGATGCTTTGCATGTGACAGCCGAAGAGTATGAGCACTTGGGGACGGGTGCCAGGCACCTGCATTTTGCGACCACTAATACCGAAAACGTATTTTTGGTAGGTCTAAAAACAGTTCCGACTGACAACTCTGGCGTCGCACATATTCTTGAGCATACGGCACTGTGTGGTAGCGAGAAATATCCGGTTCGTGACCCCTTCTTTATGATGATCCGCCGATCCTTAAATACTTTTATGAATGCCTTTACCAGTAGTGACTGGACGGCTTACCCTTTTGCAAGTAAAAACAAGAAAGATTTTAATAATCTTCTCGAAGTGTATCTCGATGCAGTTTTCTTCTCTCGACTCGACGAGATGGATTTTCTACAAGAGGGGCATCGACTTGAGTTTGAAAAAGCAGATGATGCCAATAGCGATCTGAGTTACAAGGGTGTTGTTTATAATGAAATGAAGGGAGCGATGAGCTCACCGGTTAGTCAACTATGGCAGACATTAACGCGCCATTTGTATCCGACTACTACCTATCACTTTAATAGTGGTGGAGATCCTGAGCATATCACCGGTTTAAGTTATGATGACTTAAAAGGCTTTTACAAAAAGCACTATCATCCAAGTAATGCTGTGTTTCTGACCTTTGGCGATATTCCAGCTTATGAGCACCATTGTCACTTTCAGGGTTACGCTTTATCCAGATTCTCTAAAGAAGATCACCGAATCAGAATCAACGATGAGCAACGCTATTGTGCACCGATTCGGATTCAGGAAAATTACCCCGTTGAAAAAGATGAGCCGACCGAACATAAGACGCACATTGTTGTCTCATGGTTGTTAGGTTACAGCTTTGATTTGGAACAAAACCTCGAAGCACATCTATTGGCTGATGTGTTGTTTGAGAACAGTGCTGCACCATTGCAGCGAGCATTAGAGGCTTCAAAGCTAGGGCATGCGCCATCACCCTTGTGTGGTTTGGAAGACTCTAACCGAGAAATGGCTTTTGCGTGTGGTTTAGAGGGAAGTGAACCGGGTAAAGAGGAAGAGCTAGAAGCAGAAATCTTCGCTGTGTTAGAGAAAGTTGCCCAAGAAGGTGTTGCTAAAGAACGTTTGGATGCGGTATTGCATCAGCTTGAGTTAAGTCAGCGAGAAATTGCGGGAGACAGTTACCCTTACGGTTTGCAGTTGATACTCGGCGCATTGCCTTCGATGTTGCACGGTGGCGACCCGGTCGCATTGCTAGACCTTGAGCCGGTGATTGAAAAGTTAAGAGAGCGCGTTAAAGACCCTGAATATTTCAAATCTTTGGTGAAAAAGCACTTATTGGATAACTCACACCGAGTCACTTTATCTCTTCGTCCGGATACTTCTTACGATGAGGTCAGAACAGCTCTGCTAACGAAGCAACTAGCTGAAATTAAGCAGAATCTGAACGAGGAAGAGAAGCAAAAGGTCATAGATCAGGCGGAAGCCTTGAAGCAGCGTCAGATCATGAAAGATGATGAATCGATCTTGCCTAAGGTTGGCATTCCAGACGTGCCCCTGCATTTACACTTCCCCAAAGGCGAACCAGCCAAAGTTTCGGATAATATTACTTGTTACCACCAAGGCACAAATGGCTTGGTCTATCAGCAGATTATTATTGATATGCCTGAGCTTAGCGAAGACTTGCAAGCACTCTTGCCGATTTATACTGCCGTGGTTACCGCTCTAGGTGCGGGCGAGAGCAGTTACCTGGAAATGCAGAATAAGCAGTCTGCTTTAACTGGTGGCCTGGGAGCGTACAGCTCCGTTAAGGGCGAAATTGACGACGTTCAAGATATCAAAGGAGTATTGGTATTTTCAGGGAAGGCGCTTAGTCGAAACTACGTCGCTTTGACAGAGATGCTTAAGGAAACGCTCGACAACGTTCGTTTCGATGAGCATGAACGTCTTCGCGAACTGGTGGCTCAGATGCGAGCGCGTCGTGAGCAAGGTGTAACCAGTAGCGGTCATGCCTTGGCGATGGGAGTTGCCTCTAGCAGAATGAGCCCTGGCTCGTACCTCGCTTATCAGCTAGGGGGAATGCAAGGCATTAAAGCCTTGAAGGCTTTAGATGAATCGCTATCAACTGAAAGTGGCGATATCGATAGTAAAGCCTTATCCAGCTTGGCTGAAGGTTTGGAAAGTATTCATAAGGCAGTTTTAGCACAGCCTCGTCAGTTCTTACTGGTCTCGGAGTCGGAAGTCTCTGATGAAATTGCAGGCTTTATTCATCAGTCCTATAAAGACTTTGAACCTGCTGCGAATAGTCATTTTTCTTTAACAGAGAGACGTGAAACCGTAAAAGAAGCTTGGCTAACGTCCACGCAAGTCAACTTCTGTGCCAAGGCTTATCCTACTGTCGCTGTCGGTCATGATGATGCACCAGCCTTGTCTGTATTGGGAGGCTTTTTAAGAAATGGCTATTTACATAGGACGATCAGAGAGCAAGGTGGTGCCTATGGCGGTGGTGCAGGGCAGGACTCAGGTTCGGCATCCTTCAGGTTTTTCTCTTATCGTGATCCTCGTCTAAGTGAAACACTTGATGACTTCGACGCTTCATTAGAATGGCTGCATATCGAGGAGCATGATGGAGAAGAGTTAGAGCAGGCTATTTTGGGAGTTGTATCGCAAATAGATAAACCAAGATCGCCAGCTGGTGAAGCAAAGGGTGATTACCATAACTTGTTGTTTGGTCGAACCCAGGAGCATCGCGAAGCATTTAGGGCGAAAGTTTTGTCGGTCACAATTGATGATCTGCAGCGTGTTGCCAAGACTTACCTGCAGCCAGACTTAGCGAGTGTTGCGGTGATTAGCCAGCAAAGTCAGCGAGATGCGCTTGAAGGACTGGGTTTAGAGATTAAAGAACTCTAAACGCTAAAAGCAGAAAAGTGCTAAACAGGTACTGCTAGCGTTATGGCTAGCAGCGTCGCTCAATACCCGATTGCACCATGATGCGGGTAGCAATTTCTTCAACCGAGTAATGTGTCGTATTCAAAAAGGGAATCCTTTCTCTGCGATACATTAGCTCAACCTCTTCAACTTCATAATTACATTGCTTTGCTGAAGAGTAACGCGAGTTAGCGCGTCGTTCATGGCGAATGGCGGCAAGCCTGTCAGGCTCAATAGTCAGGCCAAAAATCTTGTTTCTATGGGGGCGTAAAGAGGCGGGCAGCTTTTGGTCTTCGATATCTTCTTCGGTAATTGGATAGTTGGCCGCCTTAATGCCGTACTGCATTGCAAGATAGAGACAAGTAGGGGTTTTGCCACTGCGCGATACGCCGGTCAATATCACATCCGCTTGGTCATAGAGTTTGGTGCGAGCACCGTCGTCATTGTCGAGTGCGTAGTTAATAGCCTCTATTCTTTGGTCATAGCGGGTATTTTTAGTAATGCGTGTTCTACCTACCTGATAAGAAGAGCGAACGCCGAGCTCTTGTTCCAGCGGCCCTAGAAAAGCGGCGAAAATATCAATCATCAAGCTATTACTCTTTTTGATGATCTTTCTGATGCCATCATCAACGATGGTGTCGAAAATAATAGCTTTCGCGCCATTTAACTCCGCCGCAGCATTAATTTTCTCGACCGTTTCGAGGGCTTTTTCAATGCTATCAACGTAAGGAAGCGTGACTTTCTCGAATTCATGCTCTTCAAATCGTGTTAATAAACTGACGCCTAACGCTTCTGAGGTGATACCTGTGCCGTCTGAAATGAAAAAAGCAGTACGCTGATTACCCATAAAAAACCTTATTTTGAAGCCGAGGATTGATTCAAATAAGTTAGCATAAAGTGTTACAATTCACACCTGCTCGCGTTAGGTAAAGCGCATAATTATCAGTATTTCGCTAATGTACAGGAGAATAAGCCTTGCAGGACTACATTATTTGGTTTGATGAACTGGGTATGAACGATGTTGATCGAGTGGGGGGAAAGAATGCTTCACTCGGCGAGATGATCAGTCATCTATCTTCTGTAGGGGTAAGGGTGCCGGGCGGTTTTGCTACAACGGCTCAGGCATATTGGGACTTTCTATCAGAGAACGGCTTAAGTGAGCGTATCAATGCAGAGCTTGCTTCACTCGATGTAAAAGACGTTACAGCCTTGGCAGAAAGTGGTGCCAAAATTCGTGGCTGGGTGATGGAGGCTCCGTTTCAAGAGGCTCTCAATAGGGCGCTTGAAGATGCTTTCAAAAAGCTACAAGACGGAAATCAAAACTTGGCCGTTGCAGTTCGTTCTTCCGCCACTGCCGAAGATTTGCCTGAGGCTTCTTTTGCTGGTCAGCAAGAAACCTTCTTGAATGTTACCGGAATCGAACAAGTTAAAGCTCTGGTTAAAGAAGTTTTTGCTTCGCTTTATAACGATAGAGCGATCTCTTATCGTGTTCACCATGAGTTTGAGCATAGTGAAGTCGCATTGTCCGCTGGTATTCAAAAGATGGTGCGCAGTGAGACGGCGAGCTCCGGTGTTATGTTTACCCTCGATACCGAATCCGGCTTTAGAGATGTGGTGTTTATCACTTCCTCATATGGCTTGGGTGAAACTGTCGTGCAGGGTGCAGTGAACCCAGACGAATTTTATGTACATAAGCCCACTTATGAAGCTGGTCGCCCAGCAATTCTCAAGCGTAACTTGGGTAGCAAAGCGATCAAGATGGTCTATAGCCAGGATGATAGTGACTCACTGGTTGAAACCGTCAAGGTTGATATGGCACAGCGCAAACAGTTCTCACTGAGTGATGAAGAGCTCAATGAGCTGACCAAGCAAGCGCTGATTATCGAGAAACACTATGATCGCCCGATGGATATCGAGTGGGCAAAAGATGGTGATGACGGTGAGTTGTATATTGTTCAGGCGCGCCCTGAAACGGTTAAGAGTCGTTCTAGTACTGCTATTCTAGAACGCTACTTAATGAAAGAGACCGGAACCGTTGTCGTAGAAGGGCGCAGTATCGGTCACAAGATCGGTAGTGGCGCAGTGAAAGTCGTTGATGATATTGCTGACATGGATCAGGTTCAGGACGGTGATGTACTCGTTACAGACATGACTGATCCGGATTGGGAGCCGGTAATGAAGCGTGCTTCAGCTATCGTGACAGATCGTGGTGGCCGTACTTGCCATGCTGCGATTATTGCGCGTGAGCTCGGGATTCCTGCTGTTGTTGGTTGTGGTGATGCCAGTGATGTATTGCGCGATGGGCAAGAAGTAACCGTCTCTTGTGCAGAAGGTGATACCGGATTTATCTATGAAGGCTTACTCGACTTTGAGTTGAAAGAAAACTCTGTCGATTCGATGCCTGATATGGATTTGAAAATTATGATGAATGTCGGAAACCCTGATAGGGCTTTCGACTTCAGGGCACTGCCAAATGAAGGTGTTGGTCTGGCTCGTCTAGAGTTTATTATCAACCGAATGATTGGTGTGCACCCTAAGGCCTTGCTGAACTTTGACACCTTGCCGCCTGACCTTAAGCAAACAGTCGAGCAGCGTATCAGTGGATATGCCTCTCCGGTTGATTTCTATATCGATAAGCTGGTTGAAGGTATTTCGACACTGGCTGCGGCGTTCTACCCAAAACGTGTGATTGTTCGTTTGTCAGACTTTAAGTCTAACGAATACGCCAACCTTATCGGTGGCACATTATATGAACCAGACGAAGAAAACCCGATGCTCGGCTTCCGTGGTGCATCGCGCTATATTTCTGAAACCTTCCGTGACTGTTTCTATTTAGAATGTGAAGCGCTTAAGCGTGTACGCGATGTAATGGGCCTGACCAATGTTGAAGTTATGGTGCCTTTTGTCAGAACAGTTGGCGAGGCCAAGCACGTGGTAGAATTACTGGCCGAGAAAGGCCTAAAGCGTGGTGAGAACGACCTGAAAGTCATTATGATGTGTGAGCTGCCTGCAAATGCTATTTTGGCAGATCAGTTCCTGGAGCACTTCGATGGTTTCTCAATTGGTTCCAATGATTTAACTCAGTTAACACTCGGTATCGATAGAGATTCTGGAATCATTGCTCACTTGTTTGATGAACGTAACGAGGCGATTAAAGCACTACTGGAAAATGCTATTAGCGCTTGCAAGCGAGCAAACAAATACGTTGGTATTTGTGGGCAAGGCCCCTCAGACCATCCTGACTTAGCGCGTTGGTTAATGGAGCAGGATATCGATAGTATTTCACTAAATCCCGATTCGGTGCTTGATACCTGGTTCTATCTAGCTGATAACAGCTAAAGTCCTGATCAGAGTATTGTTGTTTATGCTACCAGTGCTTCGAAATGCACTCATACTGATTGGCGGGTTGCTGCTTGTCAGTATGAGGGTGTTTGCAGGTCAAGGCCTTAATGATGAAGGAGCCTCGAATGTGGAGCCTAAGAAAACTCTGCGTTTGGCAGGCCCGCCTTGGGAGCCGTTTCTGTATGAACAGCAGCCGCGCAAAGGATTGGCAACAGAGATTGTAATAGAAGCTTTCGAGCGTGCAGGCTACTCCGTTGAAGTCTCAATTAAGCCTTGGCGAAGAGTATTAGCAGAAGCCGAAAAAGGCATGGTTGATGTATTGATCGGCTTATGGTTTAACGAGCAAAGAGCGAGCAATTTTCTTTATTCCGACCCTTACTATGTTAATCAAATTAGCTTTATTTCTGATCAGAGCGAAGTGATTTCATATCAGAAATTGGATGATCTAAAAGGTTTAAAAATAGGAGTAAGAAAGGGGGCGAGTTTTGGTCATAATTTCGACAATGCTGCAGGGCTGAATAAAACCCCAATGGTAAACGCCTTAAGCATGTTAAAGATGCTGGCACTGGGGCGGATAGATATCGGCATTGGTGATCATTTGATTTTGAGTCGCTTGATGCAGAAAAATAAGATGCTTAACGAACAGCTTAAATTTGTAGAGCCCGCTTATACTGAGCGTGAGCTTCACATGGCGATTGTTAAGTCTTTAGCTGATCATCAGGCAATTGTCTCTGCATTTAATCATCACTTGCGAAAGATGAAGCAGCAGGGAAGAGTTAAAGAAATTATTAAGACCTACAGCCCTTAAACTCTTTACCACTCCCCCGTATTCGTCATTGATA
>NZ_LWGJ01001111.1:0-4528 GCF_001635845.1 Oleiphilus sp. HI0132
CAAAATCGTTAAAGGTGGCGTCCTTCTGGGTGAGCCACGGTATTCAATCAAGAATGTAGAACACCTTTATCGCGGAAAGCGTGAAACTGAAGTTGGCAATGGTGGTGACTCGGTTGTGGTCTATGAGCAATGGCGAGAACTGCACTCACGAGGTGAACAAGGCGACACTTGGGAAACTTCCAAAATTCTGAACGACATCAGGGATTACAACATTGATGATTGTGACTCAACCCAGGAGCTTGTCGATTGGTTGCGACAACAGCAAGCCGAGTATGGCATCGTTTATTTAGGTAAAACCGAAATCACCGAACCCGATGTCAAAGAGGAAGTCACAGAACGAACGCAGCTGCGTGATCGTCTGCTTGAGCGGGTTTTATCCGAGCTTGAGTCCGACCCAAGAAAAGCGGCACTAACTGAAAACCTTGCATGGGTGCTCGAATTTCATCGACGAGAAGCGAAACCCATATTCTGGCGTTTATTTGAAAGACTTGGCTTAAGTCACATTGAATTGATGGACGACCTAGATTGTTTGGCCTGCTGTGAAAGAACAGAGCGTGAACCATTTAAGCCTTCGCCAAGAGCGCGTAATCTGGCTTATGAATATCGATTTGATCCCACGCAGGAATTTAAAGGCGCGCAAAAGCAATTCTATTTATTGGGTGTCGAAACGGATGACGGAAATACCGCAAAAGTTACCTTTGTCCGAGAGGAAAGCGATCTTGAAAATGGTCTAGTAGTTCTGCAATCGAAAGAGGAACCACCAGCGGTCGTATCCTTAGTACCAGACGAATACGTCAATCCAAATCCAATTCCACAGGCCATCGACCAGAGCGTTAGCGAATATGAAAGTGGTCACCTAAGTTCAGGCCAGTCAGCCATCATTGATTTCCTGACACGCTCTAAACCCCGCATAAAAGGTCACGCCGAAGGGCCTATTGCACCAAGTCACGATCCGGGTGAACGACTCCAACAAATCATTCATGCGATCAGCAACCTGGATTGCAGCTATCTAACAATCCAAGGACCTCCCGGTGCTGGTAAGTCCTATACCGGTAAGCATGTTATCGCAGAGCTTATGAAGTCCGGTGCAAAAGTGGGGATTGCCAGTAATAGCCATAAAGCGATCAACAACCTGTTATTGAGTACAGCAAAATACTGCAAAGAGGAAGGTATCTCAGCCACCTTCGGATGCACCAAAGACAATGAGCCTGAGCTGGCTGATTATGACGTAGCCATCCTAAAGAACAACGAGCTGGTCAATCATATCCAACCGACTTGCGTGGTGGGTACAACAGCATGGGGATTCGCTCGAGAAGATTTGGCGAACGAACTCGACTACCTGTTTGTCGATGAAGCAGGCCAAGTTGCCGTTGCAAACCTGATCGCCATGAGCCGCAGCGCTACCAACCTTATCTTGATGGGTGACCAAATGCAGTTAGGTCAGCCCTCACAGGGCACACACCCGGCCGACAGTGGGCTTTCTGTGCTGGACTACCTATTACACGAAACTCCGACCATTCCAGACGACATGGGCGTGTTTTTGGGCACAACTTATCGAATGCACTCTAAGGTCAACCAGTTCATTAGCGAGCATATTTACGAAGGAAAACTGGAGTCACACCCGTCTAACGATAAACGAATTATCGATGTACCTTCAGACTATAAAGGGCCGCTTAATATTGAAGCCGGAGTTTTATTCGTTCCGGTGGATCATGAAGGCAATACACAAGCCTCTGATGAGGAAGTGGCTGTCATTCGGGATCTTGCCAATTGTTTGATTGGAAGGACTTTTCATACTGGAAAGTCATCCCCAGAAACTAGACCCATCGACTGGAACGACATCTTGTTTGTCGCCCCGTATAACCATCAAGTCAGTAAACTTCGCGCTGCGCTAGGGGAACAAGCCAAAGTGGGCAGTGTCGACAAGTTCCAAGGCCAAGAGGCCCCAATTGTGTTCTTGAGCATGTGTGCCAGCGACGCCAGTGAATCACCCCGAGGACTGGACTTCCTCTTCGATAAGCACCGCATTAATGTAGCCATATCGAGAGCACAATCACTTGCAGTAGTCGTCGGCAATCCCAATATCGGCAAAACACCAGTGAGCCGGGTTGACCAGCTCAAGTTGGTAAATTTGTTTAATGCGATATCCAACATAACCATGGAGTCGGTCAATGGCTGAAAAAATCGTAGCCTGGAAAGATATTGAAGATAAATTCAACGGCACAATCCTACTGGGCAACGGGGCTAGTATCGCGGTTGATGAAAGGTTTGCATACGGCTCATTAAAACAGCATGCAATCGACAGCGGTCTCTTGACCAGCGACGTACAGAGTATTTTCGACTTCTTTCATACAGATGATTTTGAGCTTATTTTGCGAATCGTTTGGCAGGCAAACAATGTTAATAAGGCTCTAGAAATCGATGACGACAAGACTGAGTCTTCGTACATACATGTAAGAGATTCACTAATATCTGCTGTTCGCCATATTCACCCTGAGCATGGTGAGGTTGTTGATAAAATTGAATTGATTTATGGCTTCATCAAGAAATTCAATCGCATAATTTCACTCAACTATGATTTATTAATTTACTGGGCCGTTATGTATGGCAGTGAAGTAAATGACAAGCATGCCCTAAAGGACTGCTTCGTAAATTCCGAATTTGATGATGATTGGCAACGCTTTCAGGAACCAATTGGAAATCAAAGACAATGTTCATTAGTTTTCTATCCACACGGGAACTTGGTTCTAGCAAGAGACAAAATAGAAAATGAGAGGAAAATCTCAGCTAATGGTGATGGCCTTTTAGAAAGCATTCTCCAGAAGTGGGAAAACGGCAGCTATGTCCCATTGTTTGTAAGTGAAGGGACAAGCAAACAGAAGCAGAAATCGATTCAAAGCAGCTACTATTTGAATACGGTCTACAGGGAGGTGCTTGCGAATCTCTCCGACAACTTGACCATTTATGGTTGGGGGTTCGGTGAGCATGACATGCACATACTTGAGCGAATTTCACTTTCTGGCATTAAACGAGTGGCGGTATCGGTCTACAAAAACGATCAAGCTTTTTGTTCGCGCGCTCACCAAATCCTAGTTGATCATCTTGGTAAAGACTGTGAAATAACATTCTTTGACAGCGAAAGTGAAGGAAGCTGGATCCATGCTTAGATTAGGATTTAACGGCCTCAGAAGTCGACTGCCTCAAGCAGCTGGCTTCGTATGCCTCAACGTCCTTTTCCCGATACATAACGCGCCCCTGAAGTTTTAAATACTTGGGGCCAATGCCCTCTGAGCGCCACCGCTCTAAAGTCGCTTCACTCACGCCCCAGCGATTCGCCAGCTGCCTCTGATTCATGTGTATTACCGTCATAAAAACTCCTGTGTTGGACTATTTGGTAACCACCATGAACGCTCAAAACTACGGATCAAATCAAGCTAATTAGGGCTGGTTAGGGGCATAAATATCGAAAGCTAATCATAGGTATTTAATGGACTTGTTCGGTTGCGAGTTAGGGAACTGAACCCGCGTCCCGTCCCACCACCAAAAGCTGGTTCATCAAGAACCAATAAAGTAGGGAAGTAACCATAAGTTTAGCATTTGCTAAAATTATGGTTCACAGGGAAGCATAAGTTTGGCAACAACCGGACAAATGCAACCCTTTCTAGACTGAAAAAGCTCATTGAATCATAGCGTTATGATTCAATGAGCTTTACTTTTTAATATCTATGATTTGCGAACCTTTTTTTAATCGTTCGACCCGCCCTCAATAAGCATTTCTGATTTGTAAACCTGAAGAAACAGAGCTAACTCATTATTCTTAGTAGATTTAAACCAGAAAGGATCGTGCACTGAGCCCGCATAAATAACAACAATTAGAAATAAATAACATACCAAAGCCAATGCCAAGGGCCGATTAGTTCCAAGAGCTCCCATAGCAAACAGCAGAGATACGATAAAAGAAGACACACTCCATAAGGAAAACAAGAAACACAGATAGACCTTGTTGATATTCCAGCTTCGTAGATACCAAAATTTGAACAGCCTCAAATTGCGTGTGCGCTGCGAAGATTGTCATCACGAGCGTTTGGTCGCTTTCAGCTGCAAACGGCGTGGTTTCTGCCCTAGTTGTGGCGCTCGGCGGATGGCGGAGAGTGCCGCACTTTTGGTGGATGAAGTATTTCCCGCAGAGCCTATTCGCCAATGGGTGCTGAATTTTCCTTTCCAGTTGCGCTTTTTGCTGGACCGTTACCCGGAGCTGATGGGCAAGGTCTTGAGCATCGTTTACCGTACACTCTCAACTGTTCTGCGCAACTAAATCAGGACACTTTTCTTAAAGAGTTTTCGTACTCGATTGGCGACATATCTTCGTTAGAAGTATGGAGCCGCTCTAAGTTGTAATAACGCATGTAGTCAGCCACATCATTTCTCATATGCTCTCTCGTTGGCTGGGGCACTTTCAAAACCCAGTCATGCTTTAAGCTTCCAAAGAACCGCTCCACAACAGAGTTATCCCAGCAAGCACCTACAT
>NZ_LWGJ01001112.1:0-4558 GCF_001635845.1 Oleiphilus sp. HI0132
ATGGAAAGGAGGTAACTGTTTATGACCCTGACTTAGAGCAGGCAACTATCCAAGCTGTGGGCTCGCAGGTGCAAACGACTCCCGCAATATTGTTTAGTGGTGATACTCAAAAAATTGGTCAGCTATTTGAGGTAGAAATGGCATGGTTTGAACCATCAATAAGGCAGTTCACTTTAAAGCCAAAATCAGAGGAAAGCTTATTTGAGGGGCTGAAGTTACGTTTCTCTGGTTCGAATGTGAGCGAACTCCGGATCACAGATGCTTTAGGGCAAGAAAGTACAATGAGCTTTATTCAGTCGCAAGTTAATTTAGAGCTGCCAAGTAATACCTTTACGCCTGAATTACCAGAAGGTACTGACATTATTAGAGATGTCCAAATACCCGGCTCATAGGTAGATAGAAAATGTCTTTATTCGATGACGCGCCGCTTTTTAGTGAATCCCAGAAAGAATCTACAAGCAAACGCTATGCGCCTTTAGCTGCGCGTGTAAGACCTGCAGACCTGTCAGAGTATGTTGGTCAAAGTCACCTGGTAGGGCCTTCTCGTCCATTAAGGCAAGCCATAGATAAACAAGCTCTTCATTCTATGATCTTATGGGGGCCGCCTGGCGTCGGCAAGACTACTTTTGCGAATCTATTAGCTGAGCACTTCGATGCCAACTTCTTGCCCTTATCTGCAGTATTGAGTGGTGTGAAAGATATCCGTTCGGCGATTGAACAGGCAAAGATGTATCGTCAACAAACGGGTAGGGACACAATACTTTTCGTAGATGAAGTCCACCGCTTTAATAAGTCCCAGCAAGATGCTTTTTTACCCTTTGTTGAAGATGGCACTGTTATCTTTATCGGCGCGACAACCGAAAACCCCTCGTTTGAATTGAATAATGCATTACTTTCACGTGCAAGGGTTTATGTATTAAAAAAGTTGGACTCGCACGAAACCGCTTTGGTTATAAGCAACGCTTTAGCGCATCGAAATGGCTTCCCCGATATTGACGTGAAAATAGACGAATCGCTAGTCGATATTTTGGCAAAGGTTGCAGATGGTGACGCTCGCAAGGCCTTAAACTTTCTTGAACTAGCAGTTGATCTGGCGGATAGAGATGCTAAGCGGTGCGTCGTTAGTAAAGAGAATATTGAAGAGGTTATCCAAAGTTCGCTTAAGCGCTTCGATAAAGGCGGAGACATCTTCTACGAACAAATATCTGCTCTGCATAAATCTGTTAGAGGTTCTGATCCCGACGCCGCGCTATATTGGTTTGTCCGTATGATTGATGCCGGTTGTGACCCTCTATATATAGCCAGGCGCGTAGTTAGGATGGCGAGTGAGGATATTGGTAATGCAGACCCCCGAGCGTTAACACTTGCTTTAAATGCCTGGGATGTTCAGGAGCGCTTAGGTAGCCCCGAAGGTGAGCTGAGTATAGCGCACGCTGTGATTTACTTAGCTGTCGCCCCAAAGAGCAATGCGGTATACAGCGCTTTTAATGCCTGTCGACGTTTGGTGCAGGAAGGCGGAGATGAGACAGTGCCAATGCATTTAAGAAATGCGCCTACACAGCTCATGAAAGATCAGGGTATGGGAATGGAGTACCGTTACGCTCATGATGAGCCTGATGGCTTTGCTGCTGGTGAATGTTATTTTCCTGAAGACCTTGCTGGCACGCAGTTATATCACCCGGTAAATCGTGGTTTAGAGCTAAAAATTGGCGAAAAAATGGCGCGTCTCAGGCAGTTAAATGCAGAGTCAGAACAAAAAAGATTTCCCTAACTTTGCTACAATTTACTAATAGACTATTTATTCGCCCTAGTCCTAAGGTTGATTTATTGGCGTTAAGTCTTTAGCTATCAGTAATCGAGATTTCATATATGAGTACACACCCTTTTTTAAAGCTGCTATTGAGTATCCTGGCCTTGTCCTTAGTTGCTTGTGGAAGCGGTAGTAAGCTGAGTGATGATACTTACGATGGCTTGGTGACAATCGAAGGCCAGGTGAGCGTAAAGCCTGATACCAATGTAGATCTTGATGTTGAGCAAACATGCTCCACGCTTAGTGAGCAGAATAACTCTCTTTTTTCGGCCCAGCTGGTTAGTAACCCGATTACAATTGGAGGCTACATAAATGGCAAGTCTCAGGATCTTGGTTTTTGCTATCAGTTTGAGGAAGATCTTGATGATTATTACCGAGTTTCCTTGGTCGAAGGCCAGACTGTAAGTTTAAGTGTCTTTCCTGCTAACGAAGAGGAATTCAATATCAATGCCCTTGTTGAACTCAGGGCAGTAGATCAGTCTGGCGTCGTTGTGGCTGAACTATCTATATCAGAACCGGGTGCCAAATCTTTAGTTGTTCCCCTTACCAATGAATACTATGTGCGCGTAGCCACAACACAAGGGCACGATGCGCTACTGTATACGCTATCGCTTTCACAAAACTTAAGTGCTGATAATGCACGCCTGCTAAGTGAAGCGAGTCGCTTAGACTTCGTGCCAGGCGAGGTGCTACTTGCATTCGATCAGAGTTCAAGTGCTCAAGGCGCATCAACACGCAGTCGTTCACTTGATAGCTTGCAACGGACTTTAGTAGAGCGCTACGGACTAGAATATTCCAAGCGGGCGGGTTTGAGTGCAGAGTTATTTCGTTTCGATGCGACCGTTAATAGTAACTTAAGAGTAAATTCAAGCACCTCTTGGTCCAAGGCTAGTAAGCTCGAAAGAAAATGGCGAACGCTGGTTTTGTTAGAAGAGCTAAAAGCACTAGATGGTATTGAGGTCGCAGAGCCAAACTACTATCGCCGAGCTACCTTCGTCCCGAACGACAGTCGTTATTCAGAACAGTGGAATCTGTCACTACTTAAGGTTGAAGATGCATGGAATACTGCTACAGGTGACGGGGTAATTGTTGCTGTCATCGACAGTGGAATCAATCCCGATCATCCTGATCTGCGCAACCAGTTGACTACAAGTGGTTACGATTTTATTTCCGACACAGAATATTCCGGAGACGAAGACGGTTTCGATGATGACCCTACGGATTTGAGTCGAGTGCATCATGGTTCGCATGTTGCTGGAATTGTCGCTGCCCAAAGTAATAATAGTGAAGGCATATCGGGTGTAGCATTTAATTCAAGAGTCATGGCTCTTCGCGTTCTAGGGGTAGAAAATGAAGACGGTGTTAGCCAAGGAACCGATGCGGACTTGGCGAATGCGATCATGTATGCAGGAGGCTTAGACAATGATAGCGGTGAGCTGCCTAGTGACCCTGCCGATGTGATCAATCTTTCTCTCGGTGGCGAAGGCTTCTCTGATACCTTGAAGACCGCAATCGATGCAGTTATTGCTAAAGGCATTATCGTAATTGCTGCAGCGGGGAATGAGTCGAGTAGCGAAAAGTTTTATCCGGCTGCATTTGACGGTGTGACGGCAGTGAGTTCGGTGACGTCAGAGTTAGCCTTATCCGGTTTTTCTAACTACGGAACATACATTGATGTGGCAGCGCCCGGCGGCTCTTCCAACGAGCAATCTACGATTGAAGGTCAGCAAGGTATTATCAGTACTGTCTCTGGGGCGGGATATAGTGAGTACCTAGGAACCTCAATGGCCGCCCCCCATGTTTCAGGTGTGGCTGCGCTAATGAAGTCGGTAGATCCTGATCTCAATGCTTCAAGTTTTAGCTACGCATTAG
The DNA here is from genome assembly GCF_001635845.1 of Oleiphilus sp. HI0132. NCBI lineage: Bacteria > Pseudomonadati > Pseudomonadota > Gammaproteobacteria > Oceanospirillales > Oleiphilaceae > Oleiphilus > Oleiphilus sp. HI0132. The sequence continues at coordinate 3,683 of NZ_LWGJ01001112.1, forward strand.
AGAACGGCCTCATCACTGACTTGATTGGTGGTTCATCCAGTTTCGGCAATGGCCTAATTAATGCGCATAAAGCCGTTGCATGGGCATCTGGAAGCAACGATATACCTGACTCCTTGTATTACTTTCCGCAATCGTTCTCTTTCTTTAATGATGCTGTCAATGCAAAGCTATATTTGTCTAACCCAGGCAATGGTAGCGTTATTGTCTCCGGTATTACACCAAGTGAAGCTGACGCCAGTTGGTTAGATGTTCGTCAGGATGATACAGATTCCAATGGTTTAGGGATCTATACGGTAGAAATTAATAGTGCAGCGATTCCAGTAAACACCTTTAAGAAAGGTAGTTTGATCATAGAATATCAAATAAATGATGGTGCGGTGCAAACTGCATCGCTTGATGTAATCGCATCGAATACTATTTCTGGTAACGAATCGGTCGGTAATCTTTATATATCGCTTATTGCCTTAGATGAGGTTTTGAACGCTTTGCCAGAAGAACCTATTTTTGCTACATCTACCGTGGCAGGATCTTTGTCTGACGGTGTATACAGCTATCGCTTTGAGAATATCCCGGTCGGCGAGTATTTTGTTAGAGCAAGTACCAATAATGATGGCGATGAGCGCTCATTTGACGATGGAGAAGCAAAAGGAATCTATCCGAATTACTACTCGTTCGAGACCTTAAACGCAAATCGGGAAGTGATCAGTGGCATTGACTTTAGTGTTCAGTTCTTTGAATCAAATATCGAGGCTCTCGATGTGCTTGAGATTGGTGCGAGTCACTACCCCTTAGACTTAAGTGAAGACTAGGTATTGGCAGCCTCTCTATTCTCGGTTAAGCTTCACTAAATAAAATCCCTCCTCATTAATAGCAGCA
>NZ_LWGJ01001113.1:0-3077 GCF_001635845.1 Oleiphilus sp. HI0132
TTTCTTTACCTTTTCTAAGGCATAAGCGGAAGCTTCATCAAAGGCATCACCAACGAGTTCAACTTTTGCGCCCTTCGCCCTGACCGAGTTAACCTTAATTTCAGGGGTCGTTTTTGGCATAACGATAGTCGCGTCGATACCAAGCTTCTGCGCAGCTAAAGCAAGCCCTTGCGCATGATTACCGGCAGAAGCCGCAATCACGCCAGCTGCTTTTTCTTCATCTGTGAGTAAACGAGCACGGTTATAGGCTCCACGAAGCTTAAAAGAGAATACAGGCTGCAGGTCTTCTCTTTTAAGGTATATTTGATTATCAAAACGCTCCGACAATAGCGGCGCATGTGTCACCGGCGATTCAATAGCAACATCATAAACTCTGGCATCAAGTATTTTCTTGATATAACGGTTAATTGGCATCTTGGAACTCTTCACTTATAGGGCTGACATATAGACAAACAGCGTATAGGCAGACTTAATATAATTTTAATACCCTGCTCAATACCTGATAGCTAGAGAAAAATAAGCATCGAAGTGAGCACAAACAATCATAATCCTTTTCTCACTTATTGTCGGGCATTATAATGCCATTTATAACGATCAATACGCCATAATCAGATATTTACCCTAGCGGAGCATGCATGAACCAAGATCAATTAAAAAGCGCAGTCGCCCAAGCTGCTATTGACTATATCCAGCCGAAGTTGGATAACGATAGCATCATCGGCGTCGGCACCGGGTCGACAGCGAATTTCTTCATTGATCACCTTGCTAAAATCAAACATCAGTTTGATGGCGCAGTGGCCAGCTCCGAAGCAACAGCGGAAAGACTAAAAAGCCATGGCATTCCTGTTTACGCGCTGGGCTCAGTAGATGAAATGGAGTTTTATGTCGATGGCGCAGATGAAAGCAACGAGCGACTAGAGCTCATCAAAGGCGGCGGCGGTGCACTTACTCGAGAGAAAATCGTTGCTGCTGTTGCCAAAAAATTCATCTGCATTGTAGATGCCTCCAAGCAAGTTGGCTTGTTAGGTGAGTTCCCACTTCCAATTGAAGTTATCCCTATGGCACGCAGCCTGGTAGGCCGGGAAATTGTCAAACTTGGTGGTGACCCGGTTTATAGAGAAGGCTTCGTAACAGACAACGGCAATCATATTCTAGACGTTCACAACATGAAGATTCTCGAACCGAAGAAGCTCGAAGCCGAAATCAACAACCTTACAGGCGTAGTCACTAACGGTTTATTTGCACTTAGACCCGCAGATCTGCTGTTTGTTGGCTCTGAATCTGGCGTAAAAATGCACGAAGCCGTATAATCGCGCACTTTATCGCTCTGCGAAAAAATTCAGGTCAGTAACACCGCTTATTAACGACAGGACAAAGCTATGATTTTTGACAACATTCCAGCAGGAAAAGACATTCCTAACGACATTAACGTCGTAATTGAAATCCCAGCTCAAAGCAGCCCGGTAAAATATGAAATCGACAAAGACATGGGAGCTGTTGTAGTTGACCGTTTCATGTCCACGCCAATGTTCTACCCAGCAAACTACGGTTTTATCCCGCACACTTTGGCTGACGATGGTGATCCATTAGATGTATTGGTTATCACACCATATCCAGTTATACCTGGCTCAGTAATTCGTTGTCGCCCAATCGGCATGCTAGACATGGACGATGAAGCGGGTGGTGATGAGAAGCTAGTAGCGGTACCTCACGACAAGCTATCTCCTGAGTACAAAGATATTCAGGATATTGAAGATATTCCAGTGTTACTGAAAGAACAGATCCAGCACTTCTTTGAGCGTTACAAAGAGCTTGAGAAAGGCAAGTGGGTAAAAGTAAAAGGCTGGGAAAATGCAGATGCTGCTCGTAAGTCAATCGAGAAGTCTGTAGCGAACTACAATAAGTAAGTTGTAGCGCTTAGCTCTATATAACAAAGGCCGCATCAGCGGCCTTTTTACTATCTGCACTTCACGAGTGCTAGAAAGTTAGCCCTGCTGAAGCAAACTGCGCAAGTCGATAATGGCCGCTGATGCTCTTGAGATATACGAAGACATTGTCAAGCTATGATTAGCCAACATCCCAAAGCCACTACCATTTAGAATCATCGGACTCCAAACAGCCTCTTGAGTCGCTTCCAATTCCAGTGTTATCTGCTGCAAGCTTACCAAAGCATTCTTATTGATCAGCACTGCCTTAAAGTCATGCTCTATTGCTTTTAGTATATGCACCAGCGCCCAAGCCGTACCGCGTGCTTCATAAAACACATCGTCTATTTCCATCCAAGCAGTCTTACGCTCCTGAGCACCTTCTGCAGCTGTCGACTGCTGAGCACTTGCATCGCCCGCCAAACCCAAGTCAAGCTGCTGGCGACCAACACTTTCACTCAAACGGCGCGACAAACTCCCTAAACGATTCTCGACTTCAGATAGCCAACTTCTTAAATTATCTGCTCGCGCATAGAACTGAGCGTCCGGTTGTTGAGGGTCAGAGAGACGCGCTAGGTAACTACGCGCTGCCTTCACGCCACGACGATATTCCGACTCACTGGCCGGAAGTGCCCAACTACTGTTATCGAAATGAAACTGGGGCTCTGCAATCGTTAAGTCCTTATCTTCAACCGACTGGCTTTGAGACCGGCTCAACTCCTTACGAAAGACCCTGGCCAAATCACGAACCTGAACCAGCACGCCATATTCCCAATTAGTAATATTATCCAGCCATAAACCAGGCGGAAAAATATCATTGCTAATGTAGCCTCCCGACTTATCCATCAGCGTTTCCATCAAATAGATCATCGTTGCTGTTGTCGCAAAGCCAGGAACCGGCTGGTGCTGCATCAACTCGGCCTGTTCATGAGAGTACTGAACAACATCGGTAATTTCCGGCTCAGAACTCCACCAAAAACCTAGAATAACAGACAAAAGTAAATAGACACCCAAAGCACCACCAATAGCTTTAGCCAACATTCCGCCCCCCAAGTAGTCTTGGAAATCTTCTTTTCTATGTCTTATAAAATCAGACAAACCTTCTTTCACATTAATAACCTGCTAACGTGTATAAATTCTCAATGACTTGGG
>NZ_LWGJ01001114.1:0-6311 GCF_001635845.1 Oleiphilus sp. HI0132
GCATATAAGAAGATTCGAGCTGACTAACGAAAGCTTCCCAAAAGTTTTGTCCACCACTTTGATAAGCAACGGCTAATGCCTCAATAACGGACCCGGTTTCTTCACCTTTGCCAACATTCTGAGGCCCATGACAAATGATATTTTCCAACAAGGTTGAACCACAACGTGGCACACCAATAATAAAAACAGGTTCGAGATTAGCAAGTCGAGAAGTAAAATGTGCAGAATCAGGTGGCGTCAACTGAGGCAATGCCTGCAGATAAAACTCGGTACTTCTCGGAAATTGAGTAATCGAACTGTAAATTCGATGCGCAGCGACAAGATGCTCCATCTCAACTAACTGCTGACCTCGATTTTTAGCAAAATTTGCCAACAACCATTGATAATAAAAGCGATTGTCTCCCTCTAAAGTAGCCTCATCAACATCGACTAAGCGTTGATACAATTCGGGGCGAAGACTCTCTGCATCCAATTGAACAAGGCGATATGCAAACGACAGGTTTTCAGGGAAGTCTTCCGAACCTTTATTCAATACATCTTTAGCGACAGCCAACTGTCCGTGATCAACATGTAGTTTTGCAGCATTCAGATATAAACCTTCACTTTTCAATCCGTATTCAATTGCACTCAAATAAACTGATTGTGCTTCTTCAAAACGTAATAGTTGGTACAACAAATTACCTAATTGCATGCGATAACTTAAATTTTCAGGTTTCTTCCCAACACATGCTTTCAGACATTCAACCGCACGTTCAAATTCCTTAGCCTTTACCAAGACCTCGGCATATTTTCCTGATAATTCAATATCATCTTGTACTGAAAGATAAGCTTCGAAAACCTTTGCTGACTCAACAATCATTCCCATATCAGCATAAAGACCCGCTAGTTCCAAGACAAAAGTCCTATTGAGGGGCTCGGCTTGGTACACATGCAGCAGGTGTTGTTTCGCTGCTTGATTATCATTTTGTTGGCGAGCAATCGTCCCTAAAGAATAGTGAGCATCACAGTTCTGCGGATCGATCGAAAGAATCTTATTATAGCAACGACGAGCTCGAGAGAGTCTTTCAGACTGTATATACTCGTTAGCCTGCTGCATTAAGGTTTGTATTTCCGACTCGCTCATATTCCTGCCTTTCGATTTCTTATTAAAATGTAATCCCGAGATGTATTCCAACGCAGCGAGAAGACTCGCGTTAGTTTAACGTGGCATAACCTCAACGATCTGAACCATATCATCCTCTTTAGTTCGGGATGAAGAAATAGATTGCTCTAAATCAAACTCATACTCTTTACGTTCACCACTGCGATCAATTGCTAGTGTTTCGAAATCAAAAAGCTGGGTATCCGCTAACTGGGAAGGCGATACATTCTGTAAGGCTGTGAAAATTGACTCAATTCTTGAAGGGTGTTCTTTTTCCCATTGAATAAGCATTTTCTTAATGGATTGACGCTGGAGATTTTCTTGCGAACCACAAAGATTGCACGGAATGATCGGGTAAGCCTTCACCAGAGCAAACTGCTCAATATCTTTCTCACGACAATAAGCCAGCGGCCTAATCACGACATTTCGCTTGTCATCAGAAAGCAGTTTAGGTGGCATAGCTGACAACCTTGAACCATGAAACATGTTCAGAAACATGGTCTCAACGATGTCATCTTTATGATGGCCTAAAGCTATCTTATTCGCTTTAATCTCCTCAGCAAAGGAGTATAAAGTACCACGACGTAAACGTGAGCACAGGCCACAGGTTGTCTTGCCTTCTGGTATCTTGGACTTAACGATGGAGTAAGTATCTCGATCAATAATATAATATTCAATATCAAGTGATTCCAGATACTTAGGAAGGACATGGTCAGGAAAACCTGGCTGTTTCTGGTCAAGGTTTACGGCGACTAGGTCGAAACTGATCGGAGCACTCTTTTGCAGACTCATCAGAATGTCTAGCATGGTGTAGCTGTCTTTTCCGCCCGACAAGCAAACCATAATACGATCACCGTCTTCGATCATATTAAAGTCGGCAATAGCCTTGCCCATGCCACTGCGCAAGCGCTTCTGAAGCTTGTTAAACTCGTATTTCTCTGAACCTGCTAAGTTCTGCATAACCCTACAACCTGACAACGACAATCTTAAATGGGCGCATTATAGCGAATTTACGCCTTTAACCCAAAGCCCGGTCTAACAAACGTTTAGCAGCCGATATTTTTTTGAACTGTTCCCCGCAGCCCCCCTTATCAGGGTGATGAATTTGAGCAAGTTTGCGGTACTGAAGCTTAACCTGCCTTCGGTCAGCATTAGCGGGCAAATCTAGTACACTTAGCGCAGCATGCCGATCATCATTTGCCAGAAACTTACGCCAAAACTTATCGAGCAGGTCGTTTACTTCATCTTTTTCTGTTTCAAAATAGTGGCTAATATCAAGGTAATATGCCTTAACCGAATCATAAGATGACAATTCGGAAACGCCTTCTGCAAAGGGTCTTCTAGATATATTTATCAGATTGATGTCGAGAAAAAAACGCTGCTCATCTAGATAAGTGTTTTGTAGCGTGTAAAGGGCGTGTTTTAACAGAAAGTGGGCACGAAAAAGGTCTTTACTCTGACTTATATTAAACTCGGAAAATGGCTCTTGTTGAATGCATTTTAGGTGTTGAATAAGCTCAATTTCTTTAACGCTAGCGTGATCATCAAGATAGTTATCTATCCCCTTGATAATATCTAACAAGACATCCAAGCTAGTGAGCCTTCTTGCCTAAACGGCTTCGAGGAGGAGCGATGCCTACACCGTTCTTTTCTTTCTGCTTCACTTCATACATCGCCCGATCAGCAGACTTCAAAATATCGGCCGTTTTTTCACCATTATCAGGGTACATACTAATACCTATACTGCCACCAACGGTGACGGTTAAACCGGCAACCTGTAAAGGTCTTTCCAGGTTAAACAGTACCTTTTCGGCGACTTGCCGAGCATGCGCGTTGGATTCACAATCATGCAATATCAACACAAACTCATCGCCACCAATTCGAGCTAATACATCCGCCTCTCTGACGGCCATTTTGATGCGCTGTACAACTTCACACAACACGACATCACCCACTTCATGGCCATATTGATCATTCACGATTTTAAAATCATCCAAATCAATAAACAGTACCGCAACACGCTCCTTTCTTCGCTTAGCTAATGCGATCGCTTCTTCCAGCTTTTCAAAGAACAAAGTCCGGTTACCTATCCCTGTTAAGGCATCAGAATGAGCAAGTTCTTTTAGCTTATTCTCTAATGCCTTACGCTCGGTAATATCATTAGCCATGGCAACAACCCGCCCAGGTTGCAAGGCTACATAGTGCCATTCACATAGAACAAGCTTATTCCTATTGGTCCGACTCCAACCTTCAGCAACCTTAACCTCTCGCCGGTCAAACAGGTTAGCAGTCATTCTACGAAACTTGTTCTGGTCTCCTAAGGGCACCACATAATCGTAAACAGATTGGCCAATGATATCTTCTGAAGCCCAAGCAAAAATTTGTTCTGCCTGGTAATTCCATTCAATTATTTTTCCCTGACTATCCATAATCACCATTGCAGTGGGCGTATTATCAACCACAGTTCTAAGCCAAGAAGTCCGCTTATCCAAACGACGGTTCAAGCGCCAAACGTAAGCGAGAAAGCTCAGCAATATAATCGTAATCAGTGAGGCACCAAGCCCCCAACGTTTCACCAAGTCGGCACTAACCCCTTCCTCACTCCTGTAAAGAAAGTCGTCAAGCGAATAATCTGCAGACAGGCTGCCTTGCTCGACATAAACCTTGGCAATATGGTGCCAGCGTTTACTCGTCATATAGCCAGGGGAGATCAGCTCACTTTCTAGCAAGTCTTTCATCTTCTCTGCTTCAAACATCAAATGCGCTTTTGTATGTCGCTGGCTGTAGCGTTCATAGATCAGGTCTACAATTTCTGAGGGGTGATCCATAGCATATCGCCAGCCTTTAAAACTGGCTCGCCTAAATGCTGCAACCCTTTTAGGGTGGTGTTTGAGTTCATGGATCGTAGTAAAAAGGTTGTCACCATAAAAATCGACCCCGGAATCTTTTGGTCGAAACAGCGTGTACGGCTCTCCCAAACGCTCAAACTCAAACACTTCATCAGTGGTATAAACAGACATAGCTGCAACCCTACCCGCCATCACATCTGAAGTATTAAAACTGTGCTTAACAATTTTGAGCGTATCACGCGATAAACCTTCTTTGGAAAGATAAGCCATTAACTCAGCCGAGTTGGCTTCAATCATAATAGGTTTGTTGCGTAGGTCTTGTACTTGCTGAATGTTTGAGTATAAGTTGCTCTCAGGCAAACTGGCGGAGCTTAACAAAGCAAGAGGAGAATGTTGGAATATAACCCCTAAAACGACAACAGGCTTAAAGTGGTTGTGTAAAAGCAGCAACTCACTGGTGCCAACTCCAAATTCAGCCTCACCATTAACGACGACTTCAATAGGGTCCATCTCTGGCTCGGCTTCCCGAATGGTGACATCCAAACCTTCTTCAGCGTAGAAACCTTTTTCCAGCGCCGCATAATAGCCCGCAAATTGAAACTGATGTTTCCATTTGAGCTGTAGAGTTACACTTTCGCTGGACAAAGCATAGGGCACAGATGCCACCAACAAAGTCAGACTGAAAATCCAATTCTTAATCACATAGAAGCTCCTGCCTCTCGCCTCTTAGCACTGAAGGGCTATTACTATATTGTTCACTTCTCGACAATTTCCTAATATTATGCGCGACAATAGTGAAAACTACTATCCTTAAAGTCTAGCATTCAACTATCACTGACGCTTAATTTTGTTCAGTTTTTACGCGTCCGACGGCATCTAACCAGCCGCTATAGAGTTTTTTTGCATCTTCTGGACAAATATCAGGTGAAAAACGTTTATCAAGATGCCACATATCTGCAATCGTCTCGACGCTTTCAAATAAACCGGCCTTTAAGCCAGCCAAGTATGCCGCACCTAATGCCGTGGTCTCGACAATTTCAGGCCGGTCAACTGAAACATTCAGAAGGTCAGATAGAAACTGTACAACCCAGTCATTGACCACCATGCCTCCATCTACTCTTAAAGTGTTTACTTGCGCACCATCTTTCTCCATCGCGTGGAGCAGATCCCTTGTCTGATAACACACTGACTGTAGACCAGCTGTGACGATTTCTTCTATCCCCGTATCTCGAGTTAAACCGAACAAAGCACCTCGTGCATTCGGATCCCAATAAGGCGCACCTAAGCCAGTAAAGGCTGGTACCAGATAAACCGAATTGTCATAACCAACCTTCTTGGCCATCGCCACCGTTTCACTAGCATGAGAGATAAACTTTAAGCCATCACGCAACCATTGCACTGCCGCTCCTGCAACAAAGATGCTGCCCTCCAGAGCGTATGTCACTTCAGAATTCAGACGGTAGGCAACAGTAGTCAGTAAACGATTATTGGAGCGTAGTGGCTTCGCACCCGTATTGGCAATCATAAAGCAACCTGTTCCATAAGTGCTTTTGATCATGCCTGGCGTAAAGCAAGCCTGCCCTACCAAGGCGGACTGCTGATCACCGATCATACCGTAGACAGGCATAGAGATACCGAAAAGCTCAGCCTCGGTGTCACCAAACTCATCACTGCTATCCTTGACCTCAGGCAACAACTGTTCCGGGACATCAAAAATCTGTAACAGTTCTTTATCCCACTCTTGTGTATGTATATTGAACAAGGAAGTTCGAGAGGCGTTCGTGGCGTCACTGGCATGCGACCGACCACCGGTTAAGCGCCATAGCAGGAAAGTATCGACAGTTCCAAACGCCAAGTCCCCTTCGCGAGCTCGTTCATCAGCATCATCGACATTATCAAGAATCCAACGAATCTTACTCGCTGAGAAGTATGGGTCTACCAACAAGCCAGTCTTTTCAGAAATAGTATCTTCCAAGCCTTTATCTTTCAGGCTCTGGCAAAACTCAGAGGTTCGGCGATCCTGCCAAACAATTGCCGGATAGATTGCCTTTCCTGTCTTTCTATCCCAAACAATCGTCGTCTCCCGCTGATTGGTAATACCAATCCCCATTACCTGGTCGGATTCAAGATCTAATTTGGCAAGAACTTGCTTGATTACGCTGACAGTCGTACTCCATATTTCTTCTGGATCATGTTCGACCCATCCATCGTTTGGAAAGTGCTGGGTAAATTCAGCTTGCGCAGTAAACGCTACACGGCCTTGGTGATCAAATAGTAAAGCACGTGAGCTTGTCGTCCCTTGATCAATAGAAAGAATGAAC
>NZ_LWGJ01001115.1:0-9813 GCF_001635845.1 Oleiphilus sp. HI0132
TTAACGCCGTCAGCAACCACTTTAAGTGCGTCGATGTCTAGTCCGGAGTCGGTTTCGTCAAGAATCGCGAGTGATGGTTCAAGCATTAGCATTTGCATGATTTCATTACGCTTCTTTTCACCGCCAGAGAAACCTTCATTGACACCACGCTTCAAGAAAGATGGGTCTAGGTTAACTTGCTGAATCTTTGCTTTAACTAAAAGCAATTGAAGTTCTAAGTTGTACAGGTGTTATCGACTGGAATAAAAAAAGAGGGCCGAGGCCCTCTTAGAGTTAGTACTGCTTTATTAGTTATCGTTTTGGGTGTGTCTGGTAGGGAGGCTCAAATTTGTTTTATTGAGCCAATAGAGTTTGAACGATTTCAATACCTGCAGCTTGGTGAGCTTGCGTAGTTGGGTGAATTTCATCATAGAACAAGAAGCCAGTAGCTGTTACGTAACCATCACACTCAGGGTGAAGTGCACCACCTTGAGATAGCATGTAAGCACATGCGTCGTCAGTATTGGTGTAGCCATAGTCTTCAGCGTTGTCGACTTGATCAGTCAAGAAGCTGAATAGGTCGTACTCGATAAAATCGACACCTGTTTGATGCTCAAGACGAGCCAATTTACGATCCAGCTTGCGATTGAACTTAGCTGAAAGCTTAGTAGTAACTCGTACAAGGCGGTTCGCTTTGCGCTCTTGGCGAGTCGTTTGAGTGTTTGCAAGTAAGCCAGCAACAACCAAATCAGTTTCGGGGATCGCGCCGATATCTGGAGCATTAGATACTAGAATGTGCTGAGCACCAGAAGCGATCAATTTTTCGATTTGAGCAATTTCAGATTCAACAGCTGCTTTCAATGAAGCATTAGCTGCCTGACGAATAGCCTGACGCTCTTGAGCTGTAGAAGCGAAAACTGCTCCTGAGCGAATTTCACGTGCTGCACGAATGTCATTGCCACCGATTAATACGATGTATAGCGCGTCTGAAGGAGCAACACCTGCATTGATTTGTAGGAAAGCATTAACCTGGGTAGGTAGGTTGATGTCCGGTGTAGATTCATCACCATCTTCGTCAACTGCTTTTGCACCAGCAATAGCAAAGTTGTTACCAGTATAACCACCCGCTAAGTGTAGCGATGGTGTTAGGGTATGACCTAGTGCTGCTGCAACGAATTCTACCGCTACAGGGCCATTGGTGAAACGTTCACCATAGGTTTGGTCTGGTGCAATGGCATTAAGGTTACCATTATCAGAAAGGCTATCGCCAAATACGTATACATTACTGTAGCCGTTCGCATTAACCGCGAATGCAGCAACAAGTAGTGACGTCAGTGTCACCAACTTCAATTTCAGGCTTTTCATCAATCGACTCCGTTAATTTTCTTAATTTTGTTTTTTTCATGTATGTAAGTGTTTTATATGTTCTTAAAGAACTATTCTTTTTCAGGTTCTTTCTTGTCTGACTTTTTTGGGGGACTCCTCCAAAGCAATGACAAGTAAGTGATTTAAACCATATAAAAAAGAGGATTACGAAGCTGTGGCAAAGAAGGGTAATTTAGGTAACTTAGGTTAAATTCAGAGTTTTCAGTGAGACTTGGTTCAAAACTAATCAAATTTCATCGAGATGAGTTCTTATATTACTTGGAATATTGCAAACAAAACCCATGATAAAACGAGTAAAGACCAGGGTAACCACGTCTGTGCTTTAGGTGGCTGAACATGCTCTTCAAGCTGTTTTTCTTCACTACTGCTTGCCATCTGTTTGGCTTTTTCTGCAGCTTTTAATTGCTTGTCGAGCTCTCGGCTTTTGGCTTTGTGCTGTTTTTTATACTGCTCAATCCCTTTTTGAATACCCTGGGCAATGATTTTTGTTTGTTCTTTCGTTTGGCCTGGGCGTTGGTTCGCTTTTGCCAGCTTATTAGCTTCTTCCAGCGTCCGCTCGCTTCCTTTTGAGTGCCGCTTATCATATTTTGCCATTTTACTTCCTTGGTTCTATTTGGGGGTGAGCTGATGAGGGAATTGATTGCAAGTGATCTAGCCTATGAATAGTTGTCTTCAACACGCCTGGTTAGTTCAGATAGTTCCTGTGTATCTTGTTCATTCAAGTCGCAGTTAGCCAAAACGAAGTTTGCCGTGCGCACTACGGCTCGCCACCTGGGCCTATCAGGGATAGTACGAGCGCTCAGGTACTTGTCAAAGGTTCGAGTTTTAACCGTGGTGCCGTCCACGTATACACGCCAGCAGCGACTTTGCTCTGCCAGGTCAACCTTTGTCTTATTTGTTGAGCGCTCCCAAATATTTAGTGAGTTCCTCAACAGTTCGACAATAAGCTCTTTGCCATCAAATTCGGTTTTATCATCGTGTTCAAGAGCTGGAGGAGAGTCTATATATTGAACTGAGTCTGTATCGCCTATTTGTTCACTGATTTGCTCTCCCGCATGATCAGGATCAATGAGAACATGCCTTAGTGCCCCTTCAATTTCATTGATTTTACGCCGACTTTCGCTCAGCTCATGAGTTAGTGCTGCCAGGGCATTATCAGTCTGTAAAGGCTTACCTTCAACCTGTTCTGGCGACAGTTCTCTTTGGTCGATAACCAAGGCTAAATAAGGTTGACCGGACTCGTTAACGTATTTGATGGAAGCGTGCCATACAGCCTGCTCGCCGGGTTCACTCATCAAGTCTATTGAGTAGGCCGAATCGGGCTTTTCGACTAACGCTTTCTCCAGTTGAGAGAGTAGCTCTGGCAAAACGAAGTCGCTAATGGGGCGCCCTAGTAGGCTGGACTCGGATGATTCACCAAGTTTGTGGCTAAATTCTTGTAGCGCTCTATCATTCGTGTAAGCAATATTGAGTTGCTCGTTGATGACGATAATAAGTTCTTCACTAATATCCAGAACGTTAAGCAACTTCGAATTAAGTTCGGATAACTCTTCTTCCAGGGCTTCTCGTTTAGCGATCTCGTTGCGAAGCTTCTGGTTTTCCTGGTTCGCGATCCAGCACCTTCTTACGCTTAGCTGACTTTCTACGCGGGCGATTAGTTCTTTATTATGATAGGGCTTGATGAGGTAATCATTGGCACCTTGGCTCAGGGCGCTGACAATATCGGATATTTGATGCCGTGCTGTCAGCATGATGATGGGGAGTTCATAGCTGTCGAACTGCTTCCGAACCAGGGTGCAGACTTCAATGCCGCTCATTTTTGGCATCATAAAGTCGAGTAATATCAGGTCAGGTACTTGTTGGTTGAGCCTGGCTAGAGCGCTAATTCCATCCGGAAAGACTTCATATCGATAACCTTGTTGTGACATCAGGCTGGAAACCAGCTCCAGGTTTACGGGTTCATCGTCGACGATAAATATCAGCGGAGTCATTTCTTCGCTACCGCCTTCAAACGATAAATCGGGTAGTTTTGCAGAGGTTTCGCTGGTAGAAACCTGAGTTTCCTTAGTGATAATAGGTGCTTGAGTGGCTGGTAGAGCGGTTTCAGCTAATTGCTTATTGGCTTCCTGATTGCTGACCAAACCAGCGGGTAAGGATAGGGTGACATCTGTGCCTTGATTGGCCTGGCTTTTAATCGTTAGGGAACCGCCGTGCAATTCAACAAGCTGTTTACTGATGGATAGGCCGAGCCCGGTTCCGCTTGCTGAAGGGTGACCTTCAACATGGACTTGCTCGAAGGGACGAAACAGGCTGTGTAGTTTCTCTTCAGGGATACCGACACCTGTATCAGAGATCTTAATTAATACGTCTTCTCCTACCTGGTAAGCGCTTAGTGTGATTTTGCCTTGTTCGGTATATTTGACGGCATTGCCTAGTATATTGATCAATATTTGCTGCACGCGAAACTCATCTGCATTTAAGTTTCTAACCTTAGGTGAAATCTCTGCTTTTAACTCAATAGGCTTCTTATCCAGAAGAGGTTTCATGGTGGTAAGTACTAACTCTGATATAGACTGAAGATCTATGGGAGCGATATTCAGTTTTAGCTTTCCATGTTTGATACTCGAAAAATCAAGAATGTCGTTCACCAGGATATTCAAGCGCTGCGAGGTGTTAGAGATAAGCTCAATCTTGTTTTTTTGGTCTGGACTTAAGCTCTGCTGATCACTTTCGATTAATACTTTTGCTAGCCCCGAGATACCTTGTAAAGGCGTTCGTAGTTCGTGAGAGGTAGTGGCCAAAAACTCATCTTTGAAGGCATCCATTTCGATAAGTTCTTTATTTCGACTTTTTAGTTGCTTCGACATCGCCTCTACTAAGTCTAGGTTCTTCAGATAGTTCCGTTGAAGGGCGATGGACTGGGAGATAACAAAAGCCAGTACACCAAAATGTGCGACATTAAAAGGTGTGCCGAAAATACCATTGGCTTTGAGTACATCATGAATAACGGTAAGCGCCAAAATAAGTAAACTGGCGCCAAAAGCTTTAACCCGTTTTCCACCTGCTTGAACAACTTTTAAGTACATAGCCATTGCAAAGGTGACGCTAATTAATACCAGTACCTGAAATGCCACATTCAACTCGGTGTATATTCGGTTCTCGAATGCCAGGCAGATAAAGACAAAGGGGGTGATTAGCACCCATGAGACTCTCATGGTAAAGGCCGGGATATATTTCCGGTATAAGGCGCTAAAGAAGCCCATAAAGAAAGGAAGCGTCAGGTAAAAACTTAAATGCTCAAGGCGTTGGAGGCTTGCCCAGCTGAACCAGTCAAATAAGTGCAGAACCCGCTCATCAATCATTAAGCGCCTGAAGCCCACAGCCAAGCACAATAGACCAAAGTATAGAGCGCTAACCTCTTTTGAGCGGAAGGCGAATAATGAAAAATTATACAGGCCGATTGCAATTAGAATTGAGCCAAAGAAGACTGCCGATATGATCGGACGATACTCCATATTGAAACGGCCGGCCTCGCCCGTCATGCGTAGACTAAACCATATGCCGCCCTCGCGATAATGGTGATTAGACAGATGAATCACGATATCTAGTTCGCTAGCATGATTGGTGAGTTTGATTACTCTGGGTCTAAACTCAGGCGTTTCAGTGCTCTGATAATAACCGGGCTTACCGTTTTGGGCGCTAAGATTGCCGTTGATGTAAAGCTTGTAGGCGCTTGGCATGTCAGGAATATAGAGATAGATAGGCTCCAAATTCTGTGGCACCAGAACTTTTGCATGATACGTTGCAAGACCCAGAGGAGGATAGATTACCTGCTGTTCTTGAATGTGCTCACCCTTCATTGTGTCAACGCGTTGATTCTCGACAAAGCGATAGGGGTTTTTATTCCAAACACCGGGAACGGGAAATTTAATGGGGCTTTCTTCTGTCTTGTAGATGTCCTGAGGTGGAATGAAGCGGTTCCAGTAAGTATTCCAATAGCCGTCAAGGCTAAAAGATTGTTTGCTAGACCAATCTTTGTCTCGCAGGTCGATAACAAGGAGTTTATTCGTGCTTGCTTGAGCCGTATTACTTTCGGCCTGCAATGCAGAAGATACACCGGCTAAAAATAGGAAAAAAATGAGAAAGAGTGTATTTAAGCACGAGAGCTTAAGCATGTCTGACAGCCACTTATATTTTTATTATTGATCAATCATAAGGTTTATTGGCCGCTATGTCAGTGCACTCGTCTGCTTTATTGGTATTTTCTCGGTTTTTAATAAGGGCCTTAATTTCGCCAGAAAGCAGGGGTAAACAATATCAATAAAGTGAAGATCTCTAGGCGGCCCATTAGCATGGCAAAGCATAGAACCCACTTAGCGGTATCGGGAATGTCGCCGTAGTGTTGTGCGACATCACCTAAGCCTGGGCCTAAATTGTTAATACTGGCACCGACAGCTGACCAGGCAGTGACTTGGTCCAAGCCCGTTGCCAGTAACATTAAGAGCAAAATAACGAAGACGAACAAGTAAACCGAAAAGAAGCCCCAAACAGCTTCAATCACACGGTCGGGAACCGGCTTTTTGCCAAGTTTTACTGGAATAATGGCGTTGGGATGAATTAGACGTTGGATTTCTCTCAAGCCTTGCTTGTAGATGAGTAAGATTCGAATCGCCTTCATGCCACCGCCGGTTGAGCCTGCACAGCCGCCAACAAAGGCAACAACGAATAAGAGGAAGGGCAGTACGAATGGCCAGGCTGTGAAGTCTGCTGTAGCAAAGCCAGTGGTTGTTGCGATGGAAACAACTTCAAAGGCGCCTCGAATCATAGAGTCAGAGAAGCTATAAGTATCGGTGAAGTAAAGCGTTGCGATCGTAATAATGGTTACGATCAACATGAGCGATGCGTAAAAGCGGAACTCGGGGTCCATAAAGTACGTTCGCCAGCTATTGCTTCGCCATGCAGTGAAATGCAGCGCGAAATTAACCCCGGCGATAAACATAAAGAAGATGGCGATTAGTTCAATTACGCTATTATCGAAATAGCCAATACTGGCATCATGGGTTGAATAGCCGCCGATGGCGATGGTCGAAAAACTATGGCCTATGGCGTCAAACAGGGTCATTCCAGCGGCCCAGTAAGATAGCGCGCAAGCGACTGTTAGCCCGAGGTATATATACCAAAGAGCTTTGGCGGTTTCGGTGATTCGAGGCGTTAATTTACTGTCTTTTACCGGGCCGGGAGTCTCTGCTCGGTATAGCTGCATACCACCAATGCCTAGCATTGGAAGAATGGCGACAGCCAGTACGATCAAGCCCATGCCGCCAAGCCATTGCAATTGTTGTCGGTACCACAAGATAGATTTGGGCAGGTCATCTATCCCGGTAATGACGGTCGCGCCAGTGGTGGTTAGCCCCGATAGGGACTCAAAGTAAGCATCAACGAAGCGTAAATCAGGGGAGTCAGATAAATATAAGGGCACTGAACCACTCAGGCTGAGCACCAGCCAGAAGAGAACCGTTACGATAAAACCATCTCGTACACGAAGCTCCTTTTTATGGTTTCGAACAGGCAGCCAGATGATTAGCCCTAAGCCTAGCGTAATA
Organism: Oleiphilus sp. HI0132; assembly: GCF_001635845.1. NCBI lineage: Bacteria > Pseudomonadati > Pseudomonadota > Gammaproteobacteria > Oceanospirillales > Oleiphilaceae > Oleiphilus > Oleiphilus sp. HI0132. The sequence continues at coordinate 6,969 of NZ_LWGJ01001115.1, forward strand.
ACAAAAGCATCGAGGAAGGCATGGAGCTGATTATCGTTATAGATGAGCGAAACAATGATCGGCGGGAGCATGGTCAGGCTAAAAATCATCAGCAGGATGCCTAGAATTCGGCTGACTGTAGACAAATGCATCCGGTTGTATCTCCCAAAAAACTACTAAAACAGGGTTAGAAAAAAGCGAGTCCGACTTGGAACAGCTTCTCGACTTCGCGAACTCTTTTCTTATCGACCAGGAAGAGGATAACGTGATCGTCTTGCTCGATGCGGATATGGTCGTGAGCGATTAATACTTCCTGGTGACGGACAATTGCGCCGATGGTGGTACCGGTTGGTAAAGGTATCTCATCGACTCGTTTACCGACAACCTTTGAGGAGCGCTCGTCGCCATGTGCTACGGCTTCGATCGCCTCAGCTGCTCCTCGTCGTAAGGCGTGAACATTAACGACATCTCCTTTTCGGATATGGGTTAGCAGGCTGCCAATGGTGGTTTGTTGAGGCGATATGGCAATGTCGATTTCACCGCCTTGGATCAGATCGACATAATCAGGGTTGCTGATCAAGGCCATCACCTTGCGAGCACCAATGCGCTTGGCAAGCATCGAGGCCATGATGTTTGCTTCATCATCATTGGTCACGGCGATGAAAACATCAGTATCTTCGATGTTCTCTTCCAATAGCATGTCTTTATTGGCGGCATTACCATGCAGAACAATGGCCTTTTCGAGTTGCTCGGAAAGTGCCACGCAACGCTCGTGATGGTTTTCAATGATTTTTACTTGATAACGACGTTCCAGGTACTTGGCTAAGCGAAAACCAATGTTACCGCCACCAGCGATAATAATTCGCTTGTACTTATTTTCCAAAGGCTGCAGTTCGCTCATTACCGCGCGAATATGGTCGGTCGCGGCAATAAAGAAAACCTCATCATCTTCTTCAATCACCGTGTTACCAGAAGGAATGATTGGTTGGCCTTTTCTGAAAATTGCTGCCACTCGGGTGTCGATAGTGGGCATGTGCTGTCGGATCAAGGATAAGGCATGACCGACCAAGGGGCCGCCCTGGCATGCTCTGATGGCAACGAGTCTGGCCTTACCGTTTGCCAGGTCTAGTGCTTGTAAAGCGCCAGGATATTCCAATAAGCGGGTAATATGTTTGGTAACAACCTGCTCGGGGCTGATGAGTACATCAATGGGAAAGGCTTTGTTAGAAAACAGCTCTTTCTTGGCTAAATAAGGTGTCGCTCTGACCCGGCAGATTTTGGTGGGTGTCTGAAATAGTGTATAAGCAACCTGACAGGCGGCCATATTAACTTCATCACTATTTGCAACTGCAATCAGCATGTCTGCATCTTCTGCGCCCGCCTGGGCAAGAATGTTAGGGTGAGCACCCTGGCCGTGAATTGTGCGTATGTCTAAATGATCCTGAAGCTCACGCAGTCGAGCGCCATTGTGATCAATGACGGTGATGTCGTTTTCTTCATTTGCGAGGTTTTCAGCAAGCGTTCCGCCTACTTGCCCTGCACCGATAATGATAATTTTCATAAGGTTGATCTACGCACCGGTTTATTCAGTCATTTGACCCGTGGGCTATAATATACCGACAAAATTTAGGGTCAATCGCCAATTCAGTAAAATGACTCTTTTCATCCCCTAAACACGGTTAATCTGATAAATCTTGCTTCTTATTCGGGTATTTCGCTTCCGCGTTTTTTTAAACGGGCGTAGAAAAAACCATCATGACCGTTTTCTTGAGGGAATAATTGACGACCAAACCCGGTATCTTGCCCCCAGGGTGCATCGATCTTGAATAATTCGGCCTGATCTTGCTGTCTTAAGAATCGCTCGATAATTCGGCTATTCTCTTGTGGGAAGATAGAGCAGGTTGCGTATACCAATATCCCGCCTGGTTTGAGTGTTTTCCACAAGCTTGTAAGTAGCTGAAGTTGAAGTTCAGCCAATGCTTTTATATCACCTTCTTTGCGCAATAGTTTGATGTCAGGGTGGCGTCGAATGACTGCGCTGGCGCTGCATGGTGCATCGAGCAGGATTCGGTCAAAATGCTTACCGTCCCACCACTGCTCAAGCTCTTCGGCGCGTGATACCTTAAGTTCTGCCTGTAAATTTAGTCGTTTAAGGTTTTCATCGATCTTTGCGGCTCGACTTGCTTCAGAGTCTAGCGCCGTCAGGTGAATACCTGTTTGGGATTCCAGGATCGCACAGGTTTTTCCGCCTGGTGCGGCACAGGCATCGAGTACCTTATGGCCTTCTTCTAGTTCCAGTAAGTCACAACATAGTTGGGCTGCTTCATCCTGAACGCTTGCTGCGCCCTCGCGAAACTTGGGTAAAGCGGCTACGGGAACCGGTTTGAGCAACTGGATGCCGAAAGAACTGAAGGCGCAAGTTTGCGCTTCAATTTCCTGTTCCGTTAGTAAATCCAGGTAGTGTTGTCTTGGTTCGTCACTTTCAGCGAACTGTCGATTAACTCTCAGTGTCATCGGAGGGCGTGCATTTCCCTGGCGAAGAATATCTTGCCACTTTTCTGGCCAGTTATGTTTAACCTTTTCTTTAATCCACTCAGGGTAGCTGGCATTAATGATTTCGTTTGTTGCTTCACCTGCTTCGATCGCTGGCAGGGCGGATATTTTTCGAAGCACTGCATTGATCAAAGGCTTAAAGTGCTCTATTCCCAGCTCGGCAGCGGCTTGCACAGTTTCATTAATTGCAGCGTGGGCGGGTGTGCGCATGAATAGGAGTTGGTAAGCCCCTACTTTTAGAATGCTTTCAACCAGTTTATCTTCGTGCTGGAGCGGTGTTTCCAAAAACTGATTATGGTTATTTGCCAAATAC
>NZ_LWGJ01001116.1:0-3791 GCF_001635845.1 Oleiphilus sp. HI0132
CGGACATAAACCTCTGGAAGGCTTAGAAGTGGACAGCAGCGCTACCGATATCTCTTTACGTAAGGATGAAGACAGCTTTGATGCCATTGAAGTTGCTTCAGATAGCACGACTCTCGAAGAACAACAAAATAATGTTAATACCACTCCTGAAAGCACTCAAGCAGTTATTGATAATACGCAAGCAAACTTGAATAGTAATGAAGCCGTTGATGCCGTTGATGCCGTTGATGCCGTTGATGCCGTTGATGACGTTGATGCCGTTGATGCCGTTGATGCCGTTGATAGCTTAACAGACCAAACAAGCGATCAGGGTAGATAAAAAATTAATGAATAGCAAGAGAGGGAGCGCAAGGTATATCGTTTGAAGCTGATTTAAAGGCTTGCCATTCCCCCCCTCAAACAATCTTATCACTTACTACTTGTATTAAATAACGAAGATAACTTTACTCTTAGTAAAATTATCTTCGTAAATTTAGCCACAAAATATAAATAAGTTACAGCTCCAAAGCCAGTTCAGGTGCGTCACCCCCTTCTGCAGGCTCAATCTTAGGCATATATTTTTCTCGAACCTTGCCCTCAATATCTTCAGCGATTTCGGGGTTCTCTTTCAAGAAGTTGGCAGCATTAGCCTTACCCTGCCCGATCTTGTCGCCGTTGTAGCTGTACCATGCGCCAGCCTTATCTACCAAGCCTTCCTTAACACCGAGATCTATGATTTCCCCCATGCGGTATATACCCTTGCCGTAAAGGATCTGGAACTCTGCCTGTTTGAATGGTGGTGAAACCTTGTTTTTTACAACCTTAACTCGCGTTTCGTTACCAATAATTTCGTCGCCCTGTTTTACCGCGCCGGTACGACGAATATCCAAACGTACCGATGAATAGAATTTTAAGGCGTTACCACCGGTTGTTGTCTCAGGGTTGCCAAACATTACGCCGATCTTCATACGAATTTGGTTGATGAAAATACACAAGCAATTAGCATTTTTAATATTACCCGTAATCTTACGAAGTGCCTGCGACATAAGTCTCGCCTGCAAGCCCATATGACTATCACCCATATCCCCTTCGATTTCAGCTTTTGGCGTTAAGGCAGCAACTGAGTCAATAATTAATACATCAACAGCACCTGAGCGTACAAGCATATCGGCGATCTCTAATGCCTGCTCTCCGGTATCTGGCTGAGAAACCAAAAGCTCATCAACGTTGACGCCTAACTTCTCTGCGTAAATTGGATCCAAAGCATGTTCAGCATCAACAAACGCACAGGTTTTACCTTGCTTTTGCGCCTCTGCAATAACCTGCAATGTAAGTGTTGTTTTACCAGAACTTTCGGGGCCATAAATTTCAACAATACGACCATAAGGAAGACCACCAATTCCCAAAGCAATATCCAGGCCTAGAGAGCCAGTTGATACAGAGGGGATCGCCTCTCTGGGCTGGTCGCCCATCTTCATTATTGCACCCTTACCAAACTGACGCTCTATCTGAGAAAGTGCAGCACCTAAAGCTTTCTTTTTGTTGTCTTCCATTTAAATATCCCCTAACTAATAACTCTTTGCAGGCCATAACTAAATATTACGACCAGTAATTTATACTGTATACATAATCAGTATTATGTGCAGTTAAATACTAACTGTCCAATATTTTTTTCATTATTTTTCGTTCGTCCAAACGCGAGCGTTGGCCAAGGTGACTTACTACTGTTTTAGGTCTATAGTTTTATTATTAGTACCTTTAACCGCCTTGGATTGCAAAATACATGCTTGACCCGTTGAAACATTACATCCAGTTCTTTTGGCCTAAGCCCCACTCAATAAGCAAAGAGCTTCAGGTTCGCTATCGCTTATTACTTTACTTCCAGTTCTTTACCAACCTGGTAATGATTTACAGCATTATTAAATGGACTAAGGCCGACTATACCGCGCTTGTAGTATCATCTTCGATTGGGCTTCTCATGTCGCTTATTTCAAGCACCCTTGTGAGACTCAAGTGCTCTCCAAACGTAGTTGCTAACATGCTAATGGTTGGGGCCTTCCCTCATGGCTTCAATATGATCTACAGCCTTGGCGGCTTACATTCTTCACATATATTTTGGATTCCGACCCTGGTTTGTATTGCCTATCTATTAGCCAACAGAAAGTCTGGACTATTTTGGTTTTGCACCTCATTCACTAGCATTGGCTTATTGGTGTACTTCGATCGCAGCGGTGTGGTATGGAACAACTATCCTTTCAGTGAAAGCCAGAAGCTTATAGACACCTATTCCGGCTACTTATTGCCAATGATCATTATATGGCTTGGCCAGAGCTATGCTTTTCGCATAAGGCAAGAATCACTAGCTGAAGCAATCCAAGCAAATGAAGAGACAAGTAGTCTGGTAATTTCGGCCGAAAAGAACTCACAGCGCTTAGGAGAGATTCTGAATGAAGCCAAGTCGACATGCCATACCCTATCCACCTCATCAAGATCCTTGCTAGAAAACATCAAAAAAATGAACAGTGATAGCCAGTCAATTGAAAACGGCGCACATTCTCAACTCGAGGCTTCTGAGCAGATTGATGCAACAGTTAGCGAAACGCAAACAACGCTTAGCGAGACATCTTCTCTTGTGAGAGAAATTGAAACTGTGACAAGAACTACACAAGCAAATGTCACATCTACCGCAGACTCCATGAAGAAAACAACAGAAAGCATGGATAAGATCAAACAAAGCTTCTCAAAAATTGAAGATGTTATTCAGGTCATTTCCGGTATCGTTAGCCAAACGAACTTACTTGCATTAAACGCAACAATCGAAGCTGCACGTGCTGGTGACAGGGGGCGTGGCTTTGCCGTCGTTGCTGACGAAATCAGAAGCTTATCAATTCGCTGTGATGAGTCTGCCCAAGAAATTACCGATGTAATAAAACAAGGGTCAGTAGACGTTGATAAGGGCGTCGAGATAGTACTTCACTCAGAAGCAGTACTGGAGAATACATCGGCCTCGGTTATTGAAGTTTCAGAACAAATTGAAAAAGTATCCAAGGTAATCAATAAACTGCAAGACAACATGACACAAGTCAGTGCTGCCTCGCAGAATGTTGGCGAGGTAAATAACAATAACGCTTACGCTGTTATACACCTACTGGAGTCAATTCAAAACCTGAGCACAATGACGACAAAGCTTAGCGACGTTTCAGAGAAGCTAGCAAACGTCGTGAATAAATAGCTAGCAGGTCACTTTCCTTACTAAAGCCCGACTAATCATTCTGACCTTCATGTTGAGGGGCAAACGCTTAAGGTTTGTTCCCACAATACCCTTCGTAAATCGGGTCTGTTTACTGTAATCAATATTTACATCTAACACGACTGGCTGACCCGCTTTGCTGATTCTCCAAGCTTCATCCAACATTTCATCTATATCGGAATTCTCATCGATCCGGACATAAGCTGCGCCAGTAGCCATCGCTACACCCTGCATTCTCGTATCCGCAAGAACCGAACAAGTTTTCCTGTTATACGGCACCTCTTGAGCTTGTGATATTTGGGATAACTCGCCATCATTAAATATGGTAAAAATTGCACCCAAGCCATTCTTGCTTGCCGTTGTAATTTCCATGCACGTCATCAAAAATGCACCATCACCAATAATACTGACAACGTCTTTTTCAGGATTAAGAAGCTTTGTTCCGATAGTCGCAGGGACAGCATAACCCATGCAATTGAAGTCGGTAGGCGAAATCATGGTTCTCGCTGTATGAATAGGCATAAGTTCTGCCGTTAAGAAGGTATGGTTACCGTCATCAACC
>NZ_LWGJ01001117.1:0-4331 GCF_001635845.1 Oleiphilus sp. HI0132
TAGCGAAGAGCATACAAACCTAATTTTAATTCTGGAAACGGATATATAGACTATAGAGAAATCGAAAGATTATGCCCTAAAAACAGCTAACAACTGTATATCAAGAACATAGAGCTAGAAATATTGTCTGTCAGGTAAGTCGTATTAGCTAATACCCTGCGACAACTCTCATCCATGTTGAAATAGTAAGATAGATGCTAAAACGGATATTGCCAAGGCGTACGTTTGAAATAGTTTAGAAATTTTTAGGGCAGGATAAGGGTGCACCATAGCGCACCCTTTTGGAACATTTTTACTCTGCTGGCGCTGAGTAGGCTACATCAAGTTCTCGTGCAGCTTTAACATCATCCAGACGACGAACAGGTTGCGTATAAGGCGCACCTTTTACTGTTTCTGGTGTGTCTTCCGCTTCCTTCTGAATCGCTGCCATCGCCTTAACAAAGCCTTCTAGCTCGTCAATAGACTCTGTCTCGGTTGGTTCAATCAGCAAACACTCTGGTACCAACAAGGGGAAGTAAGTGGTCGGAGCATGGTAGCCGTAATCGAGTAAACGCTTGGCAAAGTCCATCGCCGTGACACCCAGACCTTTCGCTTGTTTGTTCATCGTCACAATAAACTCATGCGTGGCTCGACGCTCAGGATAGGCCAATTCAAAACCGGCATCAGCCATCAACTTAGCCATGTAGTTTGCACTCAAGGTTGAAAACTCACCAACTCGATGCAAGCCTTCTCGGCCAAGTAGTACTGCGTAAATGTAGGCTCGAAGAATAATCCCGGCATTACCCATGAAGGTACTTAGGCGACCGATGGAATCTACATTATCTGCTTGGGTCACCCAATGATAATTCTTAACGCCGTCTGCTTGCGCCTGACAACCCGCCATTGGCGTAGGCAGGTATGGTAGTAAACGCTCACCTACAGCAACTGGGCCAGAACCTGGTCCACCGCCACCGTGAGGTGTTGCAAAGGTCTTGTGCAAGTTCATATGCAGCACGTCAAAACCCATATCGCCCGGGCGTACTTTACCCAAGATCGCGTTCAGGTTCGCACCATCGTAATAAAGCAAACCGCCCGCGTCATGAACCGTCTTGGCAATCTCTTCGATCTGTCTTTCGAACACGCCGCAGGTCGAAGGGTTAGTCATCATGATCCCGGCTGTTTGTGGGCCAACTGCTTCTTTAAGCGCTTCCAGGTCAACATCACCGCCTGACTTTACAGGGATCTCTTTTACCTTATAACCACACATTACCGCTGTAGCAGGGTTTGTCCCATGAGCTGCTTCTGGAACGATAATTTCAGTTCTTCCAAAATCTTCACGTGCTTCGTGATAGGCTTTGATCATCGCAACACCGGCGAATTCACCTTGTGCACCGGCCATAGGGCTTAGTGATACACCCGCCATACCCGTCACTTCTTTAAGTACTTCCTGAAGCTCATAGACACATGACAAGTAACCTTGGCTATGCGACTCAGGCGCTAAAGGGTGACGAGATATAAAACCCGGCAAACTCGCTGCACGCTGCGCACCTTTTGGGTTGTACTTCATCGTACAAGAGCCCAAGGGATAGAACTGAGTATCTATCGAGAAATTCTTGCGAGACAAGTTAGTAAAGTGTCTCACAGTTTGTAATTCAGATACCTCTGGCATAAGCGCCGGCTTTTGACGTAGCAATTCCTGAGGAATCGTGGTCGCCTGGCTATCGGCTTTAGGAGGTAATTGCGCCGAAGCTGTTCTGCCCTGACTACCGTTTTCAAAAATCAACATTAGGCTTCTCCTCCTGCTAGCGCCCGGCTTAACGCGTTAGCGAATAAGTCCAGGTCGGCATCATTTTTCACTTCAGTCACACACACTAGAATACAGTTCTTCAAAGCATCAAAGTGTTGCTCAAGACCATAGCCCGCTAACACGCCCTGCTCAGCCATGCTTTCAAGTACTGCATCAGCATCGTTATCGACCTGTACAACCAGTTCATGGAAGAAGGCTTCGCCATTCAGCACTGACACTCCGTCAATTGCTTCAAGCTTAGCGCGCAATTTTTGAGTATTTTGATGACAAGCCATCGCTACCTGAGAAAGGCCCTTGTAGCCCATCAAAGACATATAAATCGTTGCTGCTGTAACCGCCAAGCCTTGGTTGGTACATATATTGGAAGTCGCTTTAGAACGGCGAATATGCTGCTCGCGTGCCTGTAAGGTCAGGGTAAAACCTTCTTTACCTTCCAGATCGACAGTACGACCAATAATACGTCCTGGCATTTGGCGAACCAGCTTTTCTTTACAACAGATAAAGCCAAAATACGGGCCACCCGATGCCATAGGAATACCCAATGGCTGACCTTCACCCACGGCGATATCGGCACCCTTATCTCCCCATTCACCAGGAGGCGTTAATAGCGCTAAAGCTGTCGGATTAACGACGCCAATAACCAACATGCCATTTGCCTGGCCCCAGTTGGTTAAAGCATTCACATCTTCCAACGAGCCAAAGAAGTTTGGCTGAGGAATTATCAAAGCGGCATAGTCTTGGCCAGCAAAGCTTTCTAACGCTGCACTATCAACGGCAAGCGCTTTATCGTCCATTGGCAATACATCAATGGAAATTCCCTGGTTGCTAACAATGTCATCAACCACTTGCTGGTATAGAGGATGTACGGTACCTGCGATCAGAGCCTTTTTGCTCTTGGACTTTCTGTTGGCACGAATCGCCATCAACACGGCTTCAGCTAGGCCCGATGCTCCGTCATACAAGGAAGCATTAGACATATCCATCGCCGTAAGCTGGCACATCATGCTTTGGTATTCATAGATTAGCTGCAAAGTCCCTTGGCTTGCCTCTGCCTGGTAAGGTGTATAGGCAGTCAGGAACTCACCACGCATCGTCACATCCCACACAGCAGCAGGAATATGATGTTCGTAGGCACCGGCACCAATAAAACATAGCGCACCTTCGTCTAATTGAGCACGCTCGCTCATTAGCCGCATCATTTCCATTTCGCCTAAACCTTCAGGCACACCATTCAGTGGTTTGGCTCGTAAGTGAGCTGGAATTTCATCAAACAGGTCATCGACTTTGTCGACACCAATAACATCCAACATCTTCTGGATATCGTGTTCCGTATGAGGAATAAAAGGCATTACACACCCTCTTTGCAGCGAGTTCCCAAAGCATTCACTCAGGAACTTAAAAAATAAAAACCTTTGCCGACTTGCTTCACCGAAATTGCACGATCTAAACAAGTATCACAAAGGTCTGAAATAATTAGCTGGCAAATGCTATCAGTTACCAGCTGAAACACTAAGTTTCTTAGTGCTCTTCTGCTTCACAAATTTCTTTGTATTCGTCAGCAGACAATAAGCCTTCAAGCTCTTGAGGATCAGAGATCTTCAATTTGAAGAACCAGCCATCATCATAAGGATCGCTGTTAACCGTTTCAGGCGAATCTTCCAAGCCTTCATTGGTTTCTAGAACCGTTCCACCAACAGGAGAAAAGATATCAGATGCTGCTTTAACTGACTCGACAACACCGGCTTCTTCACCTGCTTCAATGACTGCATCAACTTCAGGTAATTCAACAAATACCACGTCGCCCAGTAGGTCCTGTGCATGATCAGTAATACCTATAGTAACGGTTTCGCCATCTTCTTCCAGACGAACCCACTCATGGCTAGATAGATACTTCAATTCTCCAGGGATAAGACTCATGTTTTGCAATCCTCAAACTAAATAACAATTAAATCAAATACTAAAATAGTGAATAAATTTATTCTGGCAAGTTCCTGCTACATTTAAGCAACAAGCACGAGCTTTTTACTCGAATACTTTTTTACCATTACGAACAAAAGGCGGGCGCACCACTCTAACGGGCACCTGCTTTCCACGCATATCGACAGCACAACTATCTCCCGTCGCAGCAGGTACTCGCGCCAAGGCAACCGAGTAGCCAAGTGTAGGTGAAAAGCTACCGCTAGTAATTTCACCTTCGCCAACACCTTCAACAATTACTTTCTGATGGCCACGTAATACACCGCGTTGCTCAAGCACCAAGCCTACCAATTTGCTCGATACGCCCTGCTCTTTCTGCGCAAGTAGCGCTGCTTTCCCAATGAAGTCCCTGTCTTCTGAGAAAGATACTGTCCAGCCCATAGCAGACTGAAGCGGCGTTACAGACTCATCCATATCGGAGCCATATAGGTTCATACCTGCCTCAAGACGCAGTGTGTCTCGGGCACCCAGGCCACATGGTTTAACACCCGCTTCAACCAAAGCTTTCCAAAAGTCAGCAACAGCATCGCTTGGCACCATGACTTCCAAACCGTCTTCACCGGTATAG
>NZ_LWGJ01001118.1:0-3538 GCF_001635845.1 Oleiphilus sp. HI0132
AGCTTAGGTAAAAGGCTGCAGATTGCGGCCTTTTTTCTTTTTAAAATAAACAGGTTAATCTTTACTGACATATTGATTGGCCGGCATAAGATCGAAATATGAGTATAGCTAAACCGTTGATTGTTTTTGTGGGCCCAATGGGGGCAGGAAAAACAACCATAGGAAAAATTTTAGCCAAAGAGCTGAACTTTGACTTTTATGATTCCGATAAAGAGATAGAGCGGCGAACCGGGGCAAACATTCCGTGGATTTTTGATGTCGAGGGCGAAGCAGGCTTCCGGGATAGAGAGAGCCAGGCAATAAAAGATTTGTCAGCACTTAAAAACGTCGTCTTGGCAACAGGTGGTGGTGCGATGATGCGCCCCGAGAACAGAGAGTGTGTGAACAACACTGCTTTTGTAGTGTATTTGAATACCTCAGTCGAGCAGCAGTACAAAAGAACTCACAAAGATAAGAATCGACCTTTGTTGCAGGGAGACAAAGATGCTCGTCAGGTCTTGAGTGATTTGTATGCGACCAGAGATCCAATTTATCGAGAAGTTGCTGACTATGTAATTGATACAGACAAAAAGTCTATGAAAGGTATTGTTAAAGATATAATCAGCGCGATAGAAAAAGAGTGAATAAATGATTGAGTTAAAAGTAGATTTGGGTGAGCGTGATTACCCAATTTTTATTGGCGAAGGCTTATTGAGTAATCCATCTCTCTATCAGCCCTACATTGCCGGAAAAAAAGTAATGCTGGTGACAAATGAGACAGTCGGGCCTTTGTATGAGCAGCAAGTTAGACAGGCATTGTCTGGCTATGAGGTTGATAGCGTGGTCTTGCCTGACGGAGAGCAATATAAGAATTGGCAAACCTTAAACCTGATTTTTGATGCGCTACTAGAGAAGGCTCATTCCAGGAAGACGACTATCGTTGCGCTGGGGGGTGGTGTAATTGGAGATATGGCAGGTTTTGCTGCATCAGCTTATCAGCGTGGCGTAGATTTTATTCAGGTGCCCACGACGCTTCTTTCGCAAGTAGATTCATCTGTAGGTGGAAAAACTGCAATCAACCATCCTTTAGGTAAAAACATGATAGGTGCTTTTTACCAGCCTAAAGCCGTTATCATTGATATTTTGACCTTGCAAACTCTGGCTTCAAAGGAAGTTTCAGCGGGCCTGGCGGAGGTGATCAAATATGGTTTGATCCGTAAGCCAGAGTTCTTTGACTGGTTGGAGGCTAATGTTGAGGCCTTAAGGTCCTTGGACTCTGATGCTTTAACCTACGCGATTAAAGAATCTTGTTCTTGTAAAGCGGAAGTTGTTGAACTAGATGAGAAAGAGGGTGGGCTTAGAGCAATATTAAATCTAGGGCACACATTTGGCCATGCGATTGAGACTTATGAAGGTTATGGCTCTTGGCTTCATGGTGAGGCGGTTGCAGCGGGAACAGTTATGGCAGCAGAATTGTCGAGAATGGAAGGCTGGATTAGTGATGAAGATGTTTCTCGAATTTCAAATATATTGCTTGCTGCTAACTTGCCAATTGAAGGGCCGGAAGGCATGTTGGCTTCAGAATATGAACGACTAATGTCTGTGGACAAAAAGGTAATGGATGGAACGCTCCGTCTTGTGCTTTTGAAGTCGATTGGTGAAGCTGTTGTGACAGCAGACTTTGGCGCTGATTCTCTGGCAAATGTTTTGGGTGGCAAAGCTTAATTAGAAGCAATTACTTGGTTCGATTAATTTTGTAGGTGAGTCGATAAGTCTGATATGAGTGTGACAAAAAATAATAATGTTTTGAGTGAGCAGCTCATTTCGCACTTTAACTTGAAAGAAAACCCATTCGATGAGCGAATGCTAGTATTTTTTGAGGGGGCGCAGCGTCAGCATAATTTAGAAACACTGCGCCATATGTCGACCTTTGGCGATATGGTTCTCTTGCTTACTGGCGAAAAAGGTGCTGGCAAAACCACTCTACTTAATAAATTTGCAAAATCTTCAGCTGGCGAGCTGAGTATCTACGTTACAGATGCTCAGGAGCTTGCTAATAAGGAAAAGTCGAAATCTGTTATACATGACTTTGGCGAGCTTGTTGGTTTAGATTCGATAGTTGGTGAAACTACGCGTCAATCATTTTCCCGTTTATTGCAGTATTTGGAAGATGAGTTCAAGAAAGATGGTGTGAGAAAGGTTCTGGTTTTTGATAACGCAGACCTATTATCAAAAAAAGAGCTTCAATTTTACTTTTCATATTTCAGTCAGTTGCCTAAAGAAAGCGGAGTGGTAGCAATTTTTTCGGGTTTGCCAAGCTTGCTGCAGCTTGCTCGTTTGAGTCACATAGAAGGTGATGACGAGTGGTTGCATCAAATGCAGCTTAAGCCTTTAGGTGCTTCAGATATGCTGGAATATCTCCAGTTGAGATTGGAGTATGCTGGCTATACCGGCTTGTTAGAGCTGTCAGAAAGTCAGGTGCAACATTTAATTGATATGGGGAAAGGTTTGCCTGGTCGGGTGAATCGTTTGTTCAGTAGTGTCGTGTTAGAACCGGGGGCATTAAAGCTACCGGTTAAGAGCCGTAAAGGAGTGCCGAAGCAGGTTTTTTGGGGTGTTGCCGTTCTGCTTTGCTTCTCATTTTTACTCGTGTCTTATCAATATGGCTTGTTTACTGAAGGAGATAGCGAAGCAGTCGCGCACGAGCAGCCGGAGCAAGAGAATAACTCTGATGAAAATAAAGTGTCTCTCGTAGAGCAACAGAGAGAAGCAAGGTTAAGAATGCTTGATCAGGCCCTGTCAGAGAGTTTGGCTAAAGCTTCAGAAAGCAATATAGATAGTTTGGATAAAGGTCGTCAGGGTAGTGGCGAGATTAAAAAAGGTTCGCTCAATAAGCCTGAAATGTCGGCGTCTCGATCAATTCCAGAGAGCGCTGGTGTTAAAGAGCTTGTTGAGCCCGACAAGGTACAAGATGGCACTCTAGCAGATAAAGAAGTTAGCGTTCCAGAATCGGATCAACTAGTTAGCGATACTTTGCAGATAGAGAAAATCGCTAAAAATGTACAGGAAAAAATTATTCCTGCCGCAGAGAGCAGCCGTGAAATACTTAAGCCGTTCTTTAAGGGGAAAGCATGGGTTGCATCCCAAAACTCAAGTGGTTATTCAGCTCAAATTTTAGGTAGCTATAACGAGAAAACAGCGATAGACTTCGCAAAGCGCGTAAGTAAAAGTGCTCAGCCGATATACTATCTTGAAACGCTGCATCGCGGTAAACCCTGGTTTGTTGTTTTTTATGGTGTTTATCCTGATAAGGCTTCCGCCAATGCTGCGCTCAAGGTGGCACCTAAAATTATTACTTCTCAACAGCCTTGGTTGAGGAGTTATGCTGGAATTCTCAAGTCTTATCCGAGGCAATAACTAAATTAGTTTTTTGAAGCTATCTATTTGAAATATAAGGATAGTTTATGCTTTTCTACGAGTTTTTTCTGCTTATACGCCTTCTTTAAGTTTGTACTGAATAAGCACGATGTGTAAAATGTCCAACCCCAATTTTCATAGT
>NZ_LWGJ01001119.1:0-13283 GCF_001635845.1 Oleiphilus sp. HI0132
TAAACGATAAAGCGATTAATAAATTAGAGCAATAACTCAGATCAATTTTGTCATTAATAATTGAGTATTTTTTCAGTTTTTTAACTATCACCGAAGCCATAGCGATTCAAAGCCAATTTATATACAATGCGCCTGAACAAGTTCTTCTACATTATCAACAGGAAAGCCAAGACTCATGATCTTATTAAAAACCAACCACGGTGATATCACACTTAAGTTAGATTTCGAAAAAGCGCCAGTGACTGCTAAAAACTTCGAGCAGTATGTTAAAGAAGGTTTTTACAACGGTGTTATCTTCCACCGAGTGATCAGTAACTTCATGATTCAAGGTGGTGGTTTTGAGCCAGGCATGAACCAGAAAACTACCCGTGAAACTATCAAGAACGAAGCAAACAATGGTCTAAGCAACAAGAACTACACCGTTGCCATGGCTCGTACTATGGACCCTCACTCAGCGTCTGCACAGTTCTTTATCAATGTTAAAGACAACACGTTCCTAGACTATACGGCTGAAACAATGGAAGGCTGGGGTTATGCAGTATTTGGTGAAGTCGTTGAAGGTCAAGACGTTGTCGATAAGATCAAAGGCGTTAAGACCACGACTAAAGCTGGCCACCAAGACGTGCCAGTTGAAGACGTGATCATTGAAGAAGCTAGCGTTCTTGAAGGTGAAGCAGCTGAAGATGGTGAATAAGACCTCGTCATGAGCACTTATTTTATTTCAGATCTGCATCTGGAAGAGTCACGCCCTGATATTATCAGGGCTTTCTTTTTATTCCTCGACTCTATTCAAAACGATGCTGACAAGCTCTATATTCTTGGTGATTTCTTCGAAAGTTGGATTGGTGACGATGAAAACACCGAACTTCAGCTTGAAGTAAAACAGCGCCTCAAAGCCCTCAGTGAGCAAGGTTGCCAACTTTTCTTTATGCACGGTAATCGTGACTTTTTAGTAGGCGATGTTTTCGCACAAGAAACTGGCGCCACCCTACTTGATGATCCATGTGTTATCGACGTAGCAGGCGAACCAACACTGCTTATGCATGGCGATAGCCTCTGTACTGCTGATACCGGCTACATGAAATTCAGAGCAACCATTCGTAACCCCGCTTTCTTGGCTCCCTTCTTAAAGCGCCCGATTGAAGAGCGAAAAATCACAGCTCAGCAACTTCGAGCAATGAGCCAAGCGAATAACCAGGATAAAAGCACAGAGATCATGGACGTAACGCCTGAAGAGGTGATTCGTGAACTTGAAGCACATAAGGTTCAACACATGATACACGGGCATACTCATCGCCCAATGATTCACGAAGTCGAAGCAAACGGCTTACCAGCTGTACGAATCGTATTAGGTGACTGGGACAAGCATGTTTGGTATCTGAAAGTCGATCAAGATGGCGAACATCACTTTAAAAACTATCTTCTCGAAGAACAAAACCCGAATATATAAACAATGAGCAAACACCCTCACTTTGACTCCATTATTATTGGCGGGGGTGCCTCAGGTTTAATGTGCGCACTAACAGCCGGTCAACTTGGCAAGCGCGTTTTGGTTCTCGACAGCAGCAATAAAGTCGGCAAGAAAATATTGATGTCTGGCGGCGGCCGCTGCAACTTTACCAACTACTATGTAGAGCCCAGCAACTATCTTTGCAGCAACCCTCACTTTGTAAAATCTGCCCTTGCGCGCTACACCCAATGGGACTTCATCGGCCTGGTCGATAAACATGGCATCTCTTATCATGAACGCTCTCATGGCGAGCTGTTCTGCGATAATTCAGCAAAAGATATTCTGAAGATGCTACTCGATGAGTGCAGCGACGCCGGTGTCGAGATCAAAACCAAATGCCAGGTGGAGTTTATCGAAACCCTAGACGAAAGTGATGAGCAGCGCTATATACTTCGCTCTAACGCCGGTGTTTTCACGTGCCGTTCCTTGGTGATCGCAACCGGTGGCCTATCCATTCCTACACTAGGTTCAAGCGGCTTTGGCTACGATATTGCCGAACAATTTAACCTGCCTCTCAAAGAACGTTCAGCGGGATTAGTCCCTTTCATTTTCACCGATCAAACCAAAGCGCTTACTGAACGCTTATCAGGGTTAGCGGTTGACGTGACAATGGAAACCAACGGCACCACATTTCGAGAGAACATGCTGTTCACTCATCGCGGCATTAGCGGCCCTGTTGCCCTACAATGCTCCAACTATTGGAAGCAAGGCGACCTTATTCATATCAACCTGTTACCTGATCTAGATGTTGAAGCCACACTACTTGAATTCAAGTCATCGAAGCCAAAATCTCTTCTCAGGAATATATTGTCTGAACATTTCTCCAAAGCCTTTTGTTTAGAACTACAAGCTCTATTTTGGAAAGCTGAAGCAGAAAAACCGATGGGCGAATTTACCGACAGCACCATTAGATCGATTGCCACTCACCTAAACAACTGGACACTAAAACCCGCCGGAACAGAAGGCTACCGGACCGCTGAAGTCACCTTGGGCGGTGTCGACACCGATGTTATTGCTTCCAAAACAATGGAGTGTAAAACCCAGCCAGGCTTATATTTTATCGGTGAAGTGCTTGATGTCACTGGCTGGCTAGGCGGATTTAATTTTCAGTGGGCCTGGGCTTCTGGTGTTGCTGCGGGTGAGAGTGTTTAGCTTGTACCGAGTGAATTAAAACGAAGACATGCTGAATAAAACGAAGACAAAAGTTGGCGGACTTTCAGCCGAAAAATCACATATCCAATTGTTTTATATATAAATAGCTAATATTTAGCTTTGTCTTCGTTTTTTAGTTAAACGTTTGCAATTCCCTTTCTCGATAAGATTTCATCGACCATTCCTGAATATTCGCATGCAGTTTCAGTCATTGATAATAGCTGTTTGCGCAACAATTCCTTTAGCATCTCATTTTCTTCCTGCATATAACGCTCGTACAAATTGCTTACTTCTTCAATCTTCTCCATTTTATTCAAAATTAAAGGCAAACGATTTCTTGAGTTTAACTCCAAAATGCGAATCGATATTTCTGCACAACTGCTTCCAGATAACCAACAAACAATAGGCCCATGCTGCTACTCCGGCAGGAGTTCGATGACGCGGTTCATTCTAGATTCCAACGAACCGCCTAAGATTTCAAATGCAACGTTGCACTTCGTTAGCTCTTCTAAATACCAGCTGTGCTGCCAGAACCTGAAGTCTTCATCTTTTCTGGTGCCGTCTTGGACCAATGGAAAGTCTGGCTCACATAAAAATACATGATGGTATGGGCGTTCAGCGAAAGCGCTTATTATATTACAGCGCTGCTTAAAAAGTGCATGTGAATAGCAAAGCGTTGTAACAGGAGAAGTATCACAAAAGATATACCGTCTCGCCTGTCTCTGAGCGAGATCCTCTTTATGAGTCTGTGTAATGCAAATATCTATCAGATCTTCTGGCGTAAGGTCGCCATTTTTTTCTTCCCATAAATCTCTGCCGTATTCTTCAACCAGCGGCTCATTAAATTGTTCAGAGAGAAGCCGAGATAGCTTTGATTTACCTGTTGATTCAGCCCCTAGGAAAACAATCTTTTGGACGCTAAAGTCAGCTTGGACAGATTGATCGATTAGCCCATTGTCTTGGTTCCGAGTAGAACGCATAAGTGAGCCACTTACCGGATAAGTTTCCCTGTTGAGGTCGACACAAACATGCTCGACAGGAGAACCAAAACCAGTCGCTGGATCACTCAGAAATTGAGCGAAGCCATCCCCATATTCTTCACTCGTAAAGACTGCATCAACTTCCAAACCAAACTTGTATGAAAGAAGTCGATAGGTGAAATGCCGATGCATATGGTCAGCTTCACTATTGCTGGGCATTGGAAGATTCCAAGCGCTATGAGCTCGCCAAGACTCGACCGTGGCAGCATCAACACACAGAACGCTAGCGGATGGAAAAACTGATTTTATCCAATGCTCTCTTATCTTGGCAGAGCAGGATGGAAACTCAGGCCTTGAGTAGCTGATGACGACAACATCTTCACACTGATTAAATGCGTTTTGTATTAGATACTCGTGCCCTTTATGAAGAGGTGAAAATTTTCCAACGACTAATCCGCGCTTAAAGGGCTTTGTTGCCAAGTCTTTTCTCCCTTATTTTCACTCCTGTATATTTTTATCCACGAATACAGCCCATACCACGCATTGCACCAGAACAAGCCGTACACAAACGCCGTCAGATAAAGCTCTCGGGAGAAGTAAAGCGGGACAGCGACGGTATCTACGATCAACCAGCAAACCCATGTCTCTAGCCTTCTCTTCATCAAAAGAAACTGCGCAAGAACGCTAAACATGAGAACAATTGAATCGATAAATGGCGCGTACGCATCCGTCATCTCATGCAAAAGCCATCCATAGGCTAAGGTTGCTAAGACTGCAGCTGCTATGAATGAAACGAAATTTGTCATTTTGGTTCGCTGAATCGGGTGTAATTGTTTTTTAGCCCCCCAATACATCCAGCCATAGATGCTCGTGAGTATGAAGAACACCATCAGCGTGACGTCTGCATAGAGATTGACCTGATAGAACAGAACGGCAAACAAGCCGCAGCCTATGATACCAGTCCACCACGTGTTTACATTGTTTCTCGCTGCCAATATGACGCTGATAACAAATACTGCGTTTGCAGACCATTCCAAATAGCTAATCAAAATATGTTCCTTAAATCACTTGAATATTGAATTATTTTTTTATCGCTGCTTACTTTCTCAAACAGATTGATCTGAACCTGTTGGCCAAGCTTAGTTTCCAATAACTGTTTAATTGAATCCGAATACGTCTCATTCGGCAAAGTTATAGTCAGTGTACCTTCTGCATATTGATGCAAAGAAAACTGAGATAATGGAAATTTCTGTAGCATATGCGTGACATCAACATTGTTAAGCCATACACCATCTTTAGTCTTATACTGAACCGGCGGCCGCCCTTCTAGATCTCTGATGTACCAATGCCCGTCTTCAAGCTCGAGTCTTCCAAAATCACCGGTGCGATAACGTATCAACGGCAGATAATCGTTAAACCCACCGGTCAAAACAATCTCCCCTCTTTCTCCGCAATCAACCGGATTGCCATTGGCATCAAGGATCTCGACTAGAAGTTTTGACTGAAGAAGTCGAAAGCCTTCTTTGCCGGGCACACTGCAACCTACTGGCCCAACCTCATTCAGAGAATATAAATCTAAGATCGGACACTTATACCGAGATTCAAAATCATCCCGAACTGCTTTCAACAAAGTCATTGACGTACTGAGTATTGCCTTCGGCCGATGCCTAAACGGGATCATTGAAAGTTCTGACAAAGATATTGGGTCGCCAGAGATAAGGTCTGGTTTGTTGAGGTCGATGTAAAGCTCCCGATCATCAGGACTACCCCAATCGTTTGGATGAAAATTTAACTTCAACAACGCTTTATTGTTCAGATAGGGAGACACAGACGCATAAGTGAAACAACTCTCTTGAAACCCTGCCAAGATAACAGCGAGATCACTTCGGAACTCTCCCGTATCCACGTAATTCCACAATAGAGCTTTCTTATGATAAGCGCTGTATCTTGCTGCGACGATGGGATGAGATGGTATCGTTAACGCGTGCCCAGTTGTACCGGATGTTTCATAAGCAATTATCCGATCAAGAGGCAAATGATCAGGCACAAAATCAGTGATACTTACACTCAAATCTGAACGATCAATTGTTGGATAGTCTTCGAATCTTTGGACGCTTTTATCGTAATGTTTATAGAAAGGAACACTCTCAAGGCATTTTCCTAGAAAAGGATCGATCCATTTATTTTCGCCGGCGCAGGCTGAAGCATTAAGATTGGTTTCTTCACGGGTAAAATGACCTAATTCGTCTAGCTCATGTTGAGCCAGATGATGACCTGATTGATTCCTGAATATTGGCGCATGAGGCTGATCAACCAAGTGCTTAAGACGAGCACTTCCAGACTCGTCTAAATTTGGCATACGCTCATAATCATTCCAGGGCGCTGCTTGCATGATTATTCCCGTGTCATCTTGTCAGCCGCTTCTTTGGCTTTTTGTTTAGCTAAAGCAACTCGAAGATCGTGAGCTCTTTGCTCTGCTACTTTCGCGGCTTTGAGAACCTTCATTCTTTCCAGCGAGCTAACCGCTTGTAATCTATCTTCAGCTTGGTTGTTTGTCTCTCCTTTTGGTCGCAGGTTTATGGAAGACAGTACAACTCGAATAAACTCTTCTCTTCTATCAACATCATTGATGTATACCTTGTTGGTTCCAGCTTGGGCCAGTTCTTTAGCTGTGTTTTCAAAGGCATCCAACAGAAGAGCCAGTTCAAACCTAAAGCCCTTAAAGCTGTTATCCATTAAAAAATACGCGATCAACATCGTTGCGCGATACCAATCACATTGCTCATAAGGCCGTTTAAAACGAGTGAGTTCTGATGCTCGCACTGAGGTGCTTAAATCATATAGAGCATCATGAACTAGAGCATAAAAGTAAGGTGGTAATTGAGGGTTTAACAATTCTTTAGGGAACTCGGTTAGCCGATGGTGCAATACGTTGATATCGGGGCCTTCGGCACTACCATTGCTACGAGTTATGAGTTGAGTCATTATTCTGCTCCCTCATAGTGTTTTCTGCTAAATGCCCGAGCAAAATCAGTCATCGCTTCCCAAGACGTCACCGGGAATATATCCCAACCTTGTTGAGCCTCGGCTTGCTTTAAAGCGGCATCATGGTCCGCCATCCATTTATTGTTAGGTGGCAAGGGATAATCCCAGTGTAAATTTAACACCATCGTACCGCCGCCCTTTGCATTCTCTAATGCCTGCTTAGATATACCCCAGCCTGAGTTACCTTTTTCATCCGTGTCAAAAAGTGTTGTGACGCCATCATCCGACAAAATCACAATATGGGAGTTTCTAGTCCTTGGTTTCTCTATGTGGGTCTTTCTTAGAATATGTATCGGGAATGCTGTTGCGCCGCCCAAGTAGTCAGTCAAAACATTGAGAATTAACTCTTCGTTCCTTACAAAGCCATTGGTGGTTTTGAACTGCCTTGCGCCACTCCATAAAGTGACTTGAACTGCAGCGCCGGCTCTCAGTGCTGACAAGCATAGAATAGCGCCAGCAATCGTCGTGTATGACGTATTTTGTTGTGGGTTTGGCATTGAGCCAGAGCAATCTACATATAAATCTAAATCGCAAGGTTCTACCTCTGGCTCTGCACCCTCGTCAAATCCCCATTCTCGCTTAACGGTGGTAACACCCGGTATCACCTTGTGACTCATGGACATTGAGCTAAACCAGTCCACATCTTCAATTGGCTCCCCCGGTTCCCAAAGAGTTGTTCCTTCCGGAATAAGTTCGGTTTTCACGAGCTGCCTCTTTGATGGAAACGAAACCAGATGTGGTATTGAGCGCTCACGGTAATAACGCACTGCGATTTGATGATCTGATAGGTCGATACCTGCGGATTTTAAAATTTCCCCATACTCGAATGGTTCACGATACTGGCCATTGCCATCTGATTGTGAGCTTTCACCTAGGTTAGATTCCCTTGCTCCTGCCTCATTTGCGCTCGCATCGCCGATCAAATCTGGATCCATTGATGGGTGAATATTATCCATTTCACCCTGATCCTTATTGATCAAGCCGGAAGGAAACTGCCCGGCTCCAGCATGTTTTGTATCCATTAACTTGGCTATCTGATCTGCCGTATTTTTTTCTTCAGCCAAGTAAGGCAATAAGAGGGACGCAAATCTAGACGCCCCCTTAAGCCAATCCTCTGCATAGACCTTTATAATTCTCGCACCCAACCATGCATCTCCCTCCATGGCATCAGAATCCGACTGCCCTCCTAGAGAGCCCGATTTAAGCTGCCATAGATGCTCATAGATACGCATGTAAAGATGCCATACTCGGCTATTCGATCCCCCTTGATCTATTCGCTTGTAGACCTCGTCCATTCTGAGGCCAAACTGACGCTGGAGATGGTTGTTAATTAGTAGGTCTGAATACAGGTTGGCGACCATACCTGCCTGGTTCTCTAACGTAGGAAGGCAGACATGGATTCTCGCTATCATACGGGCATGATCTGTGAGTGTTGCTGGCGAAAGAATATGGTGACCAATCTCGTGAGCAAGCACTTCAACTGCATAGTCTTGAAGCTTGTATTTGGTGATCGCTTCTAAATCAACTACGACAGCCTGATCATTCAAACGGATCATGGCAAAGCTACCAGATAAGCCCTGTTTTGAAGCTTCTAGATGCGTCTCACATAAAAGTGGGTTTCTTAATTGTGTATAGCGACTCCACAAAGCAAGCGCTTCACTCCAGGATGACTGCCAACGCTCTAAAAGCGACTCGTCGGTTATCATGATGAGCGACCTTTACTTGTATTCAAGACCGCAGATCCCGAACACTCAGTAATGATGACTGAGAAAGTCTCCGGCGAGGTAAATACGAGTGTATCGTCAAGTTGTGCGACCGAATTGATATCTGTAAGGTCGCTGAAACGGCCGAGCGATATGAGTTTTGGGTTGTAACTTATCTGTTGATCTATTTGTTTTAGATCTTCAAGTTGTAGATTCTCGCTGGGAATGAGTGTCGCCCCAAATGAATCGGCATAGAGTCTCCAAATATGCGTGTCAGAAAGAACATACAGTTGGTCACCTTCAACGAAGATCTTGGGTGGTAAGGGGAAATCCCCACCAACAATACTGCATTGGCCAACCCGGTATTTTTCATGAATCTCCGTGCCGGATGTACTGGCCTTTATGTGTTGAGGTTTGAACCATCTACTCGCATTTAATTGGTCAAAATGAAAATTGAGATCATGACTGTCAGAGAGCTTAAATAGTTTTCTGGATACTTCGTCTGGTAGCTCATTAATTTTGTTCAGCGCTATTTCTCTGTACTGAGCCAATCCCGCCAACCAAGCACAAACAACGCCCGTTATCTTGAACTGTTCGATTGAGTTGATTACATCACAAGACTTAATCATCAGATCAAGCCAGGCATTCGGTTTCTCTTCACCAAAAGCCAAAATATTGCTTAACGAATTACTTGTTCCAGCAAATAGTGCACCCGGGCTTTCCGTAAGAAGAGAATCAACCTTTGGATATAGGCTATTCCAGACTTTGAATAGCAGCGCTTTTTTAGACTCTGATTTCAACCAATTAAAACTGGCCAGTTCTAGTCCATACTTGAAACCCGCATGAGCTACATGAAACGTAATTTGGTTACTCTGACCATCTAAGGTCAGGACTACTGGATCTAAGCATTCGGTCAAAAACCAATTAAAGTCATCTAGATTTAAATTTGGGTACTGATGTCTGACGCTCGCAACCATTTGATTACAAGTGTCTCTTTCAGCTTGGAAATATGCCTTGAGCGCCGCTGACTTCATTGAACAAGCCCCTATGACTCAAGCCACTTGAGATAGTTCGTATAGCGCTGATGCAAATATTTAAGTTTTACGACATCCTCGTAGATGTGCCCATACATTTTCTTGCCCTCTACGAGTTTCGCTATTTCCGTCTCAATACGATTGATTCGTTTTTTAGCTTGCTTTGCAGTTAAGCCATCAAGACCTTCTTCAAACTCATTCGACAACTCTTCTACAGGGTCATTCTTATCCAAGTTAAGTTTATCGAATTCCCTACATGAAGAATCAAAGAGGTGACGCAACCAGCCGATCTTATCGCTTCGATAAAAAGTATTCTCAGACAGTTCGAAAAACGGTGAATCCATGTCAGCAAAAAGCCGGGAATGAAAAACGAATGGGAGTACTTGCCTTACATCGTTTAACTCAACCGTGTCATTACCCCTAAAAAACGCGAGAGCTTTAGCAAACTGTAGTAGTGACATCAAAGAACGAACTGAGATTCCGTTTAGGGTCTGACAACCAAGATCTTTTAGACGATCACGACCATTATCAATAGACGCTAACACATTTGATTTGACGCCTGATAATCGTGACGTGTCCTTTGTTTTATATTCAAACTGAGAGGCAGAATACTCCGAATACTCAAAGTGACTCGTAAAGAACTCTATTCTGCGCCGAATCCCTGCAGGTACTGTGATATTGCGTATCGCTAGCGACATGTCTGAGATCTCATCTTCGGTGAAAATGATCTGAGGTGGAACCATATCTTCTGGCTTTACACCTTCTTCAATACGTAGAAGCAACTGATTCAGAAATCTAGGGTTAAATGACAAAGCTTGGACAACGACATCAATACGATCTTTTAAGGCTTCGATCACCTGGTAGGTTCCGCCACCCTGATCATCATTTGCAGTTAAATACCAGGCCGCATCAGGACATTCAAAGACCTGGTTGTAGAGTTCTGCGTAGTTGTCTCCCATCACAGTCAGCAAAGCGCTTTGCGTTCGTGTAGGGATACGGTTGTATTCATCGACTATTTTTACGCGCATTCCAAGCCATTTCCGCCACGATATGCGGATGTCTTCGATCGCTTCGGCCGAGGCCAGATCCGATGGCAAGGGATTACCCAGCAAATCAGCCACTGTCATCTGCGGATGGCCATGTTGCATGGCTCGTTTAACTTCTTTTGTCGTATAACCGCCCATGATACCCATCAAGATTGCACTAGCCGTTTTACCCCGGCCTGGTCCGCCAATGAAAAGGCATTTACTTTGAGTAGCGAACGTGAGGAGTGGCAATAAGATAAAGCTTGAGTAAGACTGTTCAGTTGGGAGGTTTAGCGTACTGTGACTGTCTCCCGCCCTAAACTGTTGCGGAGACTGATCATTATATTCGATATCATAGTGAGGACTGATTATCGCGTTATTAACGATCCAAAAGTAAGCCTGCCTAAGCTTTTCATCTAGTCCCGTGCTAGTTTCTTGAGCGTCACTTTCACCTGAACCAAAAGGCCCATCATACAAATCTGAAACATCGAAAGACTTAGCTTTGGAGTGTGCCTTTGGTTTGGTTGGTGAGGCCGATAAGCGGCCAAATAAATTGAATTTACTCATTAATAGTTCTCTTGATTCAACCAAGAATCAAATATCTAAATTATATTTTTCGTTATTAAGGTTCAGCTTGAACTATCCCAAGCCCGACAAAGCTTATCTACACGTTTCAATAGCGTCGGAAAGCGAAAACCACCATCCATGTTTATTATTTGTTGCTTAGCAATTTCAATATCCAATCCAGCCGCAGTCACATACAGCGGTTTGTCGCTCTTACCTCTGTATACTTCATAATTTGAACCGATACTCTTGAATCGATTTTTAGCGACACCGACAACCGGAATGCTACCACCTAAAGCATCATAAAGATGTTTACCAAGGCCAGGTCTTTTCTCTCCATCTAAGAATACATACCCATCAACAACGATAACATCTGGTTTTAGCGAGTGCTCATTTATTAGTTCGAGAATACAAGGCAGCTCTCGCTTATAAAACTCACCGGGAGTGTAATCTTCAACAGACTGAACTTTGCTAACAACCTCAATCGTCGGTTCTTTATCAGTCCAATCATCAAAAATAACACCACCGATTAATCCCGTATCGTTTTTATAGTCAACGTCAACAGCTAGAATCATTAAGATTTTCTTCCAACTCTTCACTAAAAACTTTGATACCCGATTTGTTGCACAGTTTGCTTTCTCTAAACCTTTTTAGCTGGCCGCAGCTATACATCCCATCGATCTCGAGTCTTTTGATATGAGGCAGATTTTCTGCATTTATAAAAATATCTGGAAAAGTGTAGCTGCTAATATTACTTCCCCCTAGGCTCAACCAAGCATCTTCCAATACGCTAAAACCGGACGTCAATAGATTGTCATGAGTCTTAGAGGTTAACGGTTCGCCATCACTCGTTATGATTTCAAGATTGCGCAGTCTTTTGAAAAGTATTGGCCTATCTAGTCTAAAATTACCATGAATAACGAGTGATTCGACTGAATGTAGACTCTCAAGTAAGCTGGTTAAATCGCCAAGTAAACTTGGAGCCCAACCATCACGATTACAATACAATTCATCAATACCTAGTGACAGATGCTCTAAAAGAGGAAAGCTAGTTCCAGACAAGATTTCTATAGCTTTTTCATAATTAAATGAAGATCCAGGAGGAGTATAGTCGCAGTGACCTATACATATTGAACGGAGCTGGTGAGGTAAGCCAGACTTAACAAGAGCTTCCAAAATATGAAGACTTTTTCCTCCAAGCAAAATTGAAACAGAAGTACATTCCCTGGGAATACCGTCCAACACTTTATAACCATTATGTTCGGTCTGTGGTACGCCGATAATCAGGTCTGTTTTATCTCTATCTATTGAGCGCTGTTCTTCTGGGAGTTCAAGTATTATTTGTTCGAACTCAAGATTGCTCGGAAGGTCCGTCTTATTTCTAAACACTGAGA
This sequence comes from Oleiphilus sp. HI0132, assembly GCF_001635845.1. NCBI lineage: Bacteria > Pseudomonadati > Pseudomonadota > Gammaproteobacteria > Oceanospirillales > Oleiphilaceae > Oleiphilus > Oleiphilus sp. HI0132. The sequence continues at coordinate 12,408 of NZ_LWGJ01001119.1, forward strand.
ACATTATGAATCAATCGCCGCGACTAAAAACATCAAGATATCATAATTCACTAGAAATGAGGGGCTGAAAATCAGAAAACAGAGGAACGAATAAGGCCACAAAGAAAAAACTCAAAATATAGGCAACCAACATTATTTATCAACAACTTACAACTGTCTTCGTTTTAATTCCATCAAACCCTGTTTTTGGGCTACCAAGGAATGCGGGTTTCAGAGGAGTTTTGTCTTCGTTTTTATTTCACCAATACAGATGTATCAAATTAAGATCAGCGAAAAAAGTCATTTTTGACGCTGACCCTAATCATTTAGCTATTTCTTCAACTGATACCCTGTCCTAAATATCCACCATACGCCAACAATACACAGAAGCAGAAAGCCACTAATAGCCGCCAGACTTGCTACCATGCTGACGTCTGAAATCTCGTAAAAGCTCCAGCGAAAGCCGCTTACCAAATACAAAACAGGGTTGAATAAAGTGATGGTCTGCCAGATCTGCGGCAGCATGTTGACAGAGTAAAAAGTACCGCCCAAAAACACTAAAGGCGTAATCACCAGTAAAGGAATCACCTGAAGCTTCTCAAAGTTATCGGCCCAGATGCCGATAATAAAACCGAACAAGCTGAAGGTAATGGCCGTCATCACAAGGAAGACCATCATCCAAACCGGATGCGCTATTTGTAGCGGTACAAACAGGCTCGCCGTTGCGAGAATAATCAAGGCAAGTATGATCGACTTCGTTGCTGCGGCCCCCACGTAGCCAAGCAAGGCTTCGAAGTATGAAACAGGTGCAGAAAGTAGCTCATAAATGGTGCCGCTAAACTTAGGAAAATAAATTCCAAATGAAGCGTTAGAAATACTCTGCGTTAACAAAGAAAG
>NZ_LWGJ01001120.1:0-6672 GCF_001635845.1 Oleiphilus sp. HI0132
TGCTCGCTTTTATCTTCACCCATGCGATGTAATTCATGACCGCAGTCATCACAGCTTTTGTCTTCGTCTGCCAGGTCGTGAATGATGACGTCGCGTGGTAAGTCTTTGGGTAAAGGTTTACGAACAGGTTTCTTGCGTTCGTAGGTGATGGACTCTTTTTCGGCTTCAGTCGGTTCCGCTTCAGACTCATCTGCTAATTGCTCAAGTTCATTGAATAGCTCGCCCTGACCCGGGTAGCCTTCAGTGCTTTTACCAAATTGTTTATGCTGAGCTAAACGAAACTGCTCAGTAAGATAAGCGATAGTCTCATCTCTTTCTGCGAGAAGTTTCTTCAGTAAAATAGGGTCGTCAGGGAGTGATTCGATGTCTGTTTTCATGCGTGCATTTTAACAAAAAACACGCTAACTTGCTGTTTTTATTTATACTATTTACCTGATTTTATTACATAATATTTTGATAATCGACAGCTTGATGACCGATGACATCATAGCCTTCCAGCAACCAAGACAACTGCTGTTCATTCAATTCTAAACATGCTTCATCAATACGGCTTGGCCATTTGAATTTATCTTTTTCAAGCCGTTTATACCACAAGGCAAAGCCGGTTTTATCCCAATAAAGTATCTTCAATTTATCTTTGGCTTTGTTGCAGAAAATGAACAAGGCACCGCTCATGACGGGAAGATTTATCTCCGACTCAATGATCACAGATAAACCATTAATCGATTTTCTGAAATCGACAAACTGCCGGTGAAGATAAATGCGGGAAGGCTGAACAAACATCTTCATGATAAACCCTTTATCACTCTGACTAAAAAGTCAGGTGATATCGAATCTGGAAAAGTCAGTTCACCTGCTTGTGTGATTAACGTGATGATTTGTTTAGAGCTAGTGATCTGTGTGACTTGTTCAGACACTTGCCGAACAACTTTCGCTTCGACAAAATTATTGCCTGTCGAGCGTCGGTGCTTATTGAGGTAGAACGAAGAGGTGCTGATTTTATGTATGGAGCAGAATTCTGCAACCGTTAACCCGCTCTCTTTTTGATAATCGAAGATACTTGGCCAGTCGTGTTTGGCTTTCTTGGTGTTCTTTTTAGTCATGTGCTAGTTCCTTGTGAATTTTGGAACTAGCGTAATTAATTGTTGGGTTTGGTATTATGTGTGCTTGGCTAGACGCTTACGGTATTGAAGGTTTGTATTCCGCAGGAAGTTGGACAGCGCAAGGAGGTTTTCAACCGACCTATATGGCCGGTGAATCAACGGCAAAAAGTATATTGCGTAAAATTAAAAAGTCACAAACGGAGGCTCAACATGCATAAAAATCGCAGCGCAGAACAAAACGTATTAGATGGTGTCGTTGGCTACGTTGAAGCCGTAAAAAAGAAAACCGAGATAGAGCTTAGTGGAAGCGACTTTAGCGAAGAGAAAGGTGCTACGCAAAAGACTATCGACAGTCTACATCCTAAACGCCTTCGTTTACTTGTTACCGATATTTTTACTGATACGCCATCCACGAATACTATTCGTGTCAAAGCACTTGATGGTTACCTTCCCCCTTTTCAAGCAGGTCAGTATATTAACGTTTTTGTTGAGATAAATGGTTCGCCAACTGCCAGACCTTATGCGATGTCTTCCTCTCCCACTGAACGAGACTATTATGACCTGACCGTTAAAAAGGCTCATAGCGGTTTCGTTAGCCATTATTTAGTTGATGATCTGAAGCCTGGTCAAGAGCTTACTAGCACCGGCCCAATGGGAAGCTTTCATCATAATCCACTATTCCATGGTAATGATCTAGTATTCTTCGCTGGCGGATCCGGGATTGCACCTGCACGTAGTATGATCAAACATATCATCGCTAAAGATCTCCCTCATACCATGCATATTATCTACAGCAATAGTTTCGAGGAGGATGTAATATTCGCAAAGGAAATTCGCTCCTGTGCCAAACAGAATCACAATATAAAACTTACAGAATTAATCTCAAGGCCAAGTGAAAGTTATCAAGGCATCGGCGGACGTGTTACTGAAGAGCTTGTTTCATCTTCACTGAGCAACTTAAGCTCAAAGATGTTTTACATATGCGGCCCAACACCCTTTAATGAAAGCTGTGTCGAAATACTTAAAAACTTAGGTGTAAAAGAGCGTCGTATGCTTGTAGAGCTAAACGGCCCTCCTAAGAAACCTGAAACACAAGCACACTGGCCTGAAGATACTTCTATTGAAAAAGAGGTAACTATCACAGTACAAGGTAAAGGAAGTTTTGTTGCAAAGTCAGGTGAACCTCTGCTGAATAGTCTCGAACGTTATGGCCTAAGCACCGAGAATGCTTGCCGCTCTGGTGAGTGCAGTTTATGTCGCGTTAAGCTAATAAGCGGAGAAGTATTTAACCCTCATGAATCCAAGCTACGTAAATCAGATCGTAAATTTTCTTGGATTCATTCATGCGTTGCTTTTCCAACAAGCGATATAGAGATCTCTATATAAAGAAAACCCAAAAGCCAAATTAGGTACCGGTTAAGGTCTTCAAACTGGTACCTAATTTTAACTAGAGTTTGTCCTTCCCTACCCCATCAATGAATCAGATCAATTAATTATAACTTCATCATTTTCGGTGAAACTGCCTGAGCAAAGAATTCACTAATGCTCATATCCCCAGGTATACGAATATGGCCATCAATAATTAAAGCTGACATGCCGTGAACCATCGACCATGCACTCAGGGCTCTAGCCGTTACATGCTTGGACTCAACATTGCCATGCTCAAATGCTTGTCTAAGTATTTTAAAAGGCTTTTGAGAACTAATTTCGAGGACAGGGGATATCTCTGGATTCGCTGAGGCTTCGAGCTTGTTTCGACGACCACCAGTATCAGCCTGGCTCAGCATTAGTCTATAAATTGCAGGGTTTTCTACGGCAAACTGAACGTAGGCGACGCCGTAGTTAAATACCAAATCCCATGGATCAGTATAGCTCTTCTTAATATCTATCAAGCGTTTAGTTAGGTCATCGAAGCCTGATGCAGCGATAGCTTGTAAGAGCTCTTTCTTGTTCTTAAAGTGAGTATAAGGTGCCATATGCGACACCCCTACTTCTGCGGCAATGGCTCTTAAAGATAGAGCATCTACGCCTTTAATTTTTAATATGTCTTTAGCTGACTCAACTAATGCCGTCTTCAAGTCACCATGGTGATATGGCTTACTTTCAGCACTAATTGAGGCGTCACCTTGGGACTTAGAACTAGACATCCAGGTTTGTTACTTCCAAAGCATTTGTCTGAATAAAGTCTCGTCTTGGTTCAACTTCATCACCCATTAAGGTCGTAAAGATCTGATCAGCGGCAACCGCATCTTCGATATTTACTTTCATCATACGGCGACTTTCTGGGTCCATCGTTGTTTCCCAGAGCTGCTCAGGGTTCATCTCACCTAGACCTTTATATCGCTGAATATAAAGACCACGCTGAGCTTCCTTCATTAGAACCTCTAAACCTTGCTTAAAATCAGTGATCGCAAACTGTTTTTCACCACGCTTAATAAAGCTATTCTCACTGAAAATACCTTCAAGAGACTTCGCCATCGTGACAATTTTTTCATAACCAGCTGACTCAATGAACTCTTCACTGAAGATATACTCAGTTGATATACCGTGCACAAATACATCAACTTTTGGTAAGTACAGGTCTTTTTCTTCGTCGTGAGAAATACCAAATACATAGTTCATACCTGTCTTGGTATCAATACCAAGCAAAGGCTGTATTTCTTCAACCCAAGCCGAAACTTTCGCTTTCTCTTTAAGATCTTCTTTATTCAGCGCGCTTACTTTAAGCAAAGTTTCCAGTACAAGTAACGGATAAGAACGGGCAAGCTTAGAAATAATGGTTTCTACTTCACGATATTGACCAACTAAGGTTTCTAAACCTTGGCCAGAGATTGAGGGTGTTCCCTCATCAACATATAAATGAGTATCATCTAAAGCTGACTGGGTCAGGTATTGTTCTAAGGCAGCTTCGTCTTTCAGGTACTGCTCCTGCTTGCCCTTCTTAACTTTATATAAAGGAGGCATAGCAATAAAAATATGACCACGTTCTATAATCTCTCGCATCTGACGGAAAAAGAACGTCAATAATAAGGTTCTAATATGAGAACCATCGACATCCGCATCAGTCATGATAATGATGCTGTGATAACGGAGTTTCTCGATGTTGTACTCTTCTCGCCCAATACCACAACCTAAGGCTGTAATTAAGGTGCCAACCTCTGCAGAAGATAGCATCTTATCAAAGCGTGCTTTTTCAACGTTTAATATCTTACCTTTCAGTGGCAGTATTGCCTGTGTTTTTCTGTCCCGGCCCTGTTTGGCTGATCCGCCCGCTGAGTCACCCTCCACTATGTATAGTTCGGAAAGCGCTGGGTCTTTCTCCTGACAATCTGCCAATTTCCCAGGCAAACCAGCAATATCTAGCGCACCTTTACGTCGAGTCATTTCTCTCGCTTTTCGTGCTGCTTCTCTAGCTCTTGCCGCATCAAGCATCTTACCAACCAGGTTCTTGGCTTGTTGTGGCTGCTCTAACAAATAGTCTGCAAACTTAGCAGCCATTTCTTGTTCAACAGCTGTCTTTACTTCGCTCGATACTAACTTATCTTTAGTTTGCGAGCTGAACTTTGGATCGGGAACTTTAACCGAAACAATTGCGGTTAAGCCTTCTCGCGCATCGTCCCCTGTTGTTGAAACCTTTTCTTTCTTACCTAGACCTTCATTCTCGATATAGTTATTCAATGTACGAGTTAGTGCACCACGGAAACCCGCCATATGCGTTCCACCGTCTCGCTGTGGAATATTGTTGGTATAGCAGAAGATGTTTTCCTGATAAGTGTCGTTCCACTGCATAGCGACTTCTACGCCAACCCCTGTTGCTTCATGCATAATATTAAAGTGGAACATGTCGTTTACAGTCGTTTTGTTATGATTCAAGTACTCAACAAATGACGATAAACCACCTTCAAATTCGAATAGGTCTTCTTTATCACTACGTTCGTCTTTTAAATGAATCCGTACGCCGGAATTCAAAAATGACAGTTCTCTCAAGCGCTTTGCGAGTTGATCATAGTGATACTCAGTCTGAGTGAAAGTTTCTGAACTTGGTTTGAAGGTCACCATCGTTCCCGTCGTCTCAGAATGACCCACCTCTTTAAGGGAGTAATCAGGCACACCGTGGGTATACTCTTGCTCGTATATTTTGCCTTCTCTGCGTATCGTTAACTTAAGCTTTTCGGATAAAGCATTTACAACCGATACACCAACACCGTGCAAACCACCGGATACTTTGTAGGAGTTATCATCGAACTTACCACCAGCGTGTAATACTGTCAGAATAACTTCGGCTGCAGAAACCCCCTCTTCCTCGTGAATCTCTGTAGGAATACCACGCCCGTTATCAGATACCGAAATTGAATTATCAAGATGGATAACAACATCAATCGTATCGCAATGACCAGCAAGCGCTTCATCGATCGAGTTATCAACAACTTCGAAAACCATATGATGAAGACCGGTACCATCATCGGTATCACCAATATACATTCCTGGTCTTTTTCTTACCGCGTCTAAGCCTTTTAGTACCTTAATACTTGAAGAATCATAGTTATTTTCAGTTTCACTCATTCAGCTTTTGCTCCTAATATTTCAGGTACTATATTTGTTTTTCTTGATAATCATATTCATGAATACGGCCATGTTCCACGTGGAACATTTTACAATCTGACCGATGCTTATCTAAATAATCTCGGGGTATCTCTCGATCTAAAACTGTACACATTACTTGTGCGTCCAACTCTAACAAATTAGAGAGAATTATATCGATATTCTTACTATCTAGCTCCGCGGCAATATCGTCTATCAAGACGAGAGTCTGCGAATCGTTTAATTCTTTTAGGCATTTTACATGAGCGATATATAAGGCAATTATCAATAACTTCTGTTGCCCACGAGATAAAAATTCACTCACATTCTTACCACTTATTCTAAGCTTAAGATCAGCCCGATGTGGTCCATACTGGGTATACTTTTTTTCTATATCTTTCGAACGATTTTGGTCTAACATTTCTGCCAGGCTTTTACTCTTATCCCAGCCTTGAAAGTATTTTAATCCTATCTCACTTTGTTCGTTTAAACCCAGTCCGGCCAATACAGTTTCGAAGGTAACTCGAAACCTATCCATAAATTCGATTCTATGCTGCGTTATTTGCTCTCCTAAGAGCGATATACGCTTATCCCATACTTTTAGTTGAAGTAGGTCTATTTTAGCAGTTCGGAGTAGACTATTCCGCTGTTTTAGACAATTAATATAATCGTTCCACAAAAAAGAGAATTCATGTTCCACGTGGAACACTCCCCAATCTATAAACTGCCGTCTAACTTTTGGAGGACCAGTAAGTAAATCGAAACTTTGAGGTTCAACCATCAGAACCGGTGTTAGTTTCGCTAGAATTGCTGCACTCTTTATTGATTGGCCGGAAATTTTAATCTCGGAACCCTGGAGGGTCGACTTTCTGACACCAATGGGCGTAGCTTCTTCATTTTGCTTTGAGGTATTAACTTTGCCGAAGACAATCAGCTCTCTACTCTTGGCGTCACTATTTATAATATTATCGATATGGCGGGTACGGAA
>NZ_LWGJ01001121.1:0-4634 GCF_001635845.1 Oleiphilus sp. HI0132
ATGAGCTTCACTTATCGAATTTTGTCCGTATTAATTCGAACCTCACCTTCCAAGATACTGAAGATAAATCTAACTCTAGAGCCTTCAGGGGGGAGTCCTTGCCGGGCGTTTATGACTTTTCCGGAACTGTTGAGATGCGGGTTGCCGACCAAGGGCGTTCGGTTGGCTTGGAATATGTACGGCAGTCGGGTGGTGTTTACGATTCAGCTGGTGTGGCCGAACTTCCCGACGTTAAGCAGGTTAACGCCAGTCTTGGCTTTAAAAGTGAAAAAGATTCACTCGAATTTAAAATTAAGAATGTTAGTGGTCAGCGTGTAAGCAAATACAACCGATTCCCAGGGCCCGGGCGTCAGTGGTTTGTTTCTTATGCTCATCAATTTTGATCGATAGTGTGTAAATACTATTAATAGGAGCAAGTAATGAATATTGAAAAAAATGTGGCAGGTAAAAAACTAGTCTTAGGGCTATTGGCGCTAGGTGCGATTGGCGTTACTGGTTGTTCAAGTGACAACAGTATCAAATCTGAAACAGCTGGTTTGTATGGAAATATTGCCGCATCAGTTTACGTTAGCGATACTTTGGCGTACTTTCAGGGAAACGAAAGCTGGGGTTCTAGTAGTCTTTATCAGTTTAACCCTACAACGGGTGCGGTAGTAACGGAGCCTGTTACCGGCTTCGAGAGTGTCGATATACAGTCGCTGGAACTTAGCCCATCGGGGCAGTTGTGGGTAGGTGTTGGAGACTTTGCAACACCTCAGATTCAGATTCTTAATACTAGTAATAACGCAGTGGTTGATACGATTCAGTTAAGCAATAACCCGGGAAGCATTACCTTTTCAGAAAACCTGAGTGGCGATTGCGCGAATGCTTGTGCATTTATTAAAGGTGTTGCATCTGATTATTCATCTAGTGATATTTCAATTGCGGAAGCAGTTGCGCCTTTTGACCACACTGAAGGATTTGCAGCTACGGATCGTTCTGATATCGATGTGGCAGTAAATGGAAGTGACTACTACAGAATAGGTAAGTACGGTGAAAATAACTTATCGAAGTACGATATAGACAACCCAAACACCTTAACCTGGCAGTACGGTTTGAATGATGAAGACGGCGAAAGCAACAGTAACCCATATGATGTGCTTTTCGCATCTGATGATAAAGCCTATGTTATTCGCTGGGGAGAAGGGTCAATTCTTGTCATCGATCCAAGCGTTACTGATAGCTCGTCAGATGATTTCGTATTAGATAGTATTGATATCAGTCATTATGATGAAGACGGCCTCCCGAATGCTTCTGCTGCATTGATCCATGAAGACGTATTGTATGTTGTCACTCAGGGACTTGATAGCTCGTATGCGCCGACTCAAGCCTACCTAATCGCAATTGATACACTGACTGACGCAGAAGTGTCAATTGGTACTGGTGAACTAGATGGCTTAGAGCTAACCGTTAAGAACCCAATTGAAATAGACCTTTTTGCAGGAGATTTATTCATAACAGGAGTGGGGCGTTATGCTTCGGGTGACCGTGCTGCTGAGTACACAGGTGGTATTGAGAGGATTGACCTTGATACGCTGAGCTCGTCGATAGTTGTGAACGACTAATTGAGTAAAGGTTAAGATATGACCACACTGATGATACAAGGCACCACTTCAGATGCGGGTAAAAGTACCTTAGTGGCTGCTTTGTGTCGTTGTTTGGTGAGGCGCGGCCATAAAGTGGCGCCTTTTAAGCCTCAGAATATGGCGCTCAACAGTGCTGTTACGGTTGATGGTGGCGAAATAGGGCGAGCGCAGGCATTGCAGGCGCACGCTGCTTGTGTTTTGCCGACAACGGATATGAATCCGGTTTTGTTGAAGCCTGAAACAGATATCGGTGCGCAGGTGATTATTCACGGTAAGTCCAGAGGCAACATGTCTGCGACGTCTTACCATGAATATAAACAGGTTGCGATGGCTGCGGTGCTAAGTTCACATGAGCGACTTGCTAATGAATTTCAGCATGTCATTGTTGAAGGTGCTGGCTCACCGGCAGAGATTAATCTACGCGACAGAGATATCGCAAACATGGGTTTTGCTGAGGAAGTGGATTGCCCGGTTATTTTAGTTGCCGATATTGATCGCGGCGGTGTGTTTGCACATTTGGTCGGTACTTTGTCATTGCTGTCTGAGTCTGAGCAAGCGCGTATCAAAGGTTTCGTCATTAACCGATTTAGAGGTGATATTTCCTTGCTTCAGTCTGGCTTGGACTGGCTGGAATCGTATACGGGAAAACCGGTGCTTGGTGTTCTGCCTTACCTTCATGGTCTACACCTTGATGCAGAGGATGCTTTGCCAGAGCAGATACTCGATCCAAGTTCTGAATATAAATTTCGTGTAATTGTGCCGGTTGTTCCACGTATAAGCAATCATACAGATTTTGACCCTTTGCGTTTGCATCCTGATGTTGATTTTCGTTATATCAATGTAGGGGACCCGGTTCCGCCTGCGGATTTGATCATTTTGCCGGGCTCCAAATCCGTTCGTTCTGATTTAGGTTTCTTAGTTCAAAATGGTTGGAAAGACATTTTAAATCGTCATTTAAGGTATGGCGGAAAGGTGTTGGGGATATGTGGCGGTTATCAGATGCTAGGGCAATTAATCACTGATGAAAGTGGTGTAGAAGGTCGGCCAGGCAGTAGTGAAGGTTTCGCTTTGCTTTCGTGTGCGACTAGCTTGTTGGCTGAAAAGAAATTACTTAATTGTGTGGGCGAGTTAGCCGAAAGTTCAGCACCTGTAAAAGGCTATGAAATTCATACGGGAGTGACCACAGGAGATGACTTGGCGCGCCCGATGATTGTCAATTTTGGGTCATCAACGGGTGGCGCTTCTCTCGCGGGTACGGATGGCGCAACTAGTAGAGACGGCCTGGTTAAGGGTACCTATTTGCACGGTCTATTTGATTCACCGGAAGCATTGCAAGCACTGTTAGAGTGGGCTGGACTAAGATCAGATACCACTGTCAACCTTGAAGAAGTGCGTGAGAAGCAGTTGGAGCGCTTAGCCAATGCTTTTGAGTCAGCGATTGATATGGATAAGCTGATAGAGTTACTGGAGCAGGCCGGATGAAAAGACTCATTCTTGGAGGGGTAAAGTCTGGCAAGAGCCGATATGCAGAACAGCAAGCAGAGCTAGTTATAGCAAACAATAGTGCATCGTCGATTTGTTTGCTTGCCACTGCACAAGCACTGGATGAGGAAATGGCAGCACGAATTGAGCGTCACAAGGCAGACCGGCCAGATCATTGGTGTGTGATAGAAGAGCCGCTAGAGTTGGCAAAAGTGCTTGAGGAACGTGCTGGTGAAGATATAGTGCTCGTTGTTGATTGTCTTACCTTATGGGTCACTAATCTTTTGATGCTTGAAGACAAAACACGCGTCCAGTTAGAGCTTGATCGATTTGTCGAGGCTGTCAGTCTAACAAATGTAGAATTAATTTTGGTTTCCAACGAGACCAATATGGGAGTCATGCCTTTAGGCGATTTAAGTCGTAAATATTGTGATGTAGCAGGGCTGTTACATCAAAGCTTGGCAAGCCTTTGTGATCAGGTCGATTTAGTTGTCGCAGGCTTGCCTCTTTCACTCAAATCCAATGCGAACAATAAGCCTGGCAGTTCTTAGGAAATATTGATGCTTGATAGCGAAAATAAAACTGCTGATCCTTTGTTAAGTGTGAATACTTTATCGTGGCACTGTGGTAATAAGGTGATCCTGCAAGATATTAGTTTTGCCCTATCAGAAGGAGGTTTTGTTGGCTTAATCGGCCCTAATGGCTCAGGGAAGTCCAGCTTGATGCGTTGCTGTTACAGAGTAAACAAACCGAGCAAAGGCAATGTGTCCTTAGGCGGCTCGGATATCTGGGAGAACAGCTTAAGGGACAACGCAAAGCAGGTGGCTGTCATTTTGCAGGAGCATCATGATCATTTAGGGCTGACGGTAAGAGAGGTTGTACTGCAAGGGCTAGCGCCCCACAAGGGCTTGTTTGAGTGGGATACAAAGGAAGATATTCGTTTTGTCAGTTCAGTTATTGCTGATATGGACTTATCGGCTGTTGAAGATTGCTTGTTCAGTATTTTGTCGGGTGGTGAGAAGCAGCGCGTGATGCTTGCAAGAGCAATTGTGCAGAAACCCCGCTTATTAATTATGGATGAGCCAACCAATCACTTGGATATCCATTACCAAATTGATCTGCTGAACAAGGTGAAGCAATTAGGAATAAGTGTTTTATCTTCATTTCATGACTTAAATCTCGCCGCGGCTTTCTGCGATAGTTTGTTGGTGTTAGACCGTGGCAGATTGGTTGCTCAAGGCTCTATAAATGAAGTGCTCAATGAGTCTTTAATATCAAAAGTCTTCAAGGCGAAGGTTAAGGTAGATCGCCATCCTAGTGCAAATGTTCCGAGAATTAGTTATGAATACTAGTGCCGAGGCTAGAACGGGTTCGCTGATTGCCGGTAAGTTCATAGCTTGCTTGCTAATTACTTTTCTCGTTCTGTTCTGTCTAGTTTCAGCTTTGGGTTTTGGGCCTATCAATATATCGTATGCCGNAATCATTAGTGTTATTACGGGTGAGGCATCGGCAGACCCTATCCATGAG
>NZ_LWGJ01001122.1:0-12584 GCF_001635845.1 Oleiphilus sp. HI0132
TCGAATTTCTGGATGACTGGGAAGAACGTTACGCATATATCATCGACCTAGGTAAATCACTCCCGGCATTTCCTGAAGCAGAGAAGACTGAACTAAACCTGGTCCATGGCTGCCAAAGCCAAGTCTGGCTTGTTCACTACTTTGACGAAGCCAGCAACAAGCTTTTCTTTTTAATTGAGAGCGACGCCATTATCGTCAAAGGCCTTGCCTCTGTTGTACTGGCGACACTTAATGCACGCTCACCTGCCGAAATCGTCGCTAAAGATGTTGAAGCAATATTCAATGACATGGATCTGATGCGTCATATCAGCCCAACCCGAGGCAATGGCTTGCGCTCTATGCTTGAACGCATGAAGAATATCGCTGGAAATTTTTAGTTTTTAACGAACGTAAGCAGAGGGTTCCACCCCTTATATGGACTCTCCGTGCTAACCCGCCAGCGAGCCGTGGAAGGGTCTGCCTACAGATAAGGCAGACCCTTTTTTAGAGATAGAATCTTTATTTTTGAGGTGCTTCAGGTGCTTTAATGGCTTCGGTAAAAGCATTCAATTTTTGTTGGGCTTCAGTTAACTGACGCTGAGCCTGATCAAGTTCCTCTTGGGCCGTTTGTAAGCTCTGGCTCTTTTCTTTGAGTTGGCTGTCTTTTTCATTCAGTGCTTGCTCGAGCTTCATTCTTTGAGTTTGTTGTTCACTCAGCGAATCTTCATGCTTGGCTAAGAGTTCTTGTTTTGTTGCGAGTTCGCCTTTTACGTTTTCAAGGTGATCTTCCTGATAATCAACCAGTGCCTCGATAATATCGATGGTTAAGTATTTATCTTCTAACTGGTTTTTGAGTTCACTGAGTTGTTGTGCAAGGTTATCAGCTGACTCCACTAGGGATGCTTTCTCCGAGGCGCTAGTTTCCTGGTCGCCTTTAAGTAGCTGTATTTCTCTTCGAAGTTGGTCGGTGCTTTGTTTTAGCTCCAACAGCATACCTTTGGTTTTATCCAGTTCAGTTTTTTTACTGGCTAAGGTAGTGGTTTGGGTAAGCACCTCATCCTGAGTCAAACTGAGAATATTTGCGAGTTTATCAATATTCTTTGAGGCGGAGGCTATTTGGTTGTAGTGAAGCTGCTTCTTGGCAAGTTGCTCGTAGGCAAAATAGCCGCCAATAATACAAGCGATAAGCATAATCGGCAGAATAATCATCGCGGGTTGGCGGCGAGACTCAGCTGCCTGCTGTGCCGTGTTAAATGCTTCTCTCTCATGTTGGAGAAGTGTATTGTCTTCTTTAAGTTTACGTTCGCGTTTTATTAGGTCTTGAGTTTTTAACTGGTTAGCGCGCTCTTTTTTGGCAACGCTATCTTGGTGCGCTTTAATGCGTTCTTCAGTTTTCTGCTGCTGGGTCGCTTGACGGTTTAGTGCATCTTCTTTTAGTTGAAGTGCACGAGATTTTTGTTCTAGTTGTAACTCTTCTGGCGACGCCATGTGATCAAAGGTCCTATTAAATAATACTGGAAACCTTTTAATAGTAGCTGATAAATAGCGTTTTGCTTACTATGCACAAGTTCCAGTCACCACCTAAAAAGGCTAGACGGCTTCAAGCTTTGCATAAGATAGAACTAGCCACTTACTGCCAGCTTCTGGGAAGTTAACTTGAATACGTGCATGGGCACCTTGGCCTTCATAATTGAGTACAGTGCCTTCACCAAACTTGCCATGCCGAACAACTTGACCTAGTTGGAATTGCGAATCGCCAACTTGCATATCGCTGCTTGAAGATTGGCTGAAGGAGACCGGTGTAGAAACGCTATTCTTTATGCGAACTTCTTGTATTAGCCCTGGTGGTATCTCTCGTACAAAACGAGACATGGGGTTGAACTTCTCTTGGCCATACAGGCGTCGTGACTCGGCATAGGTGAGCACTAACTTCTCCATTGCGCGAGTGACTCCGACATAACAGAGTCGGCGTTCTTCTTCTAGCCTTCCAGGCTCTTCCATCGACATCTGGTGCGGGAATAGACCTTCTTCCATACCTGCCAGAATCACGAAAGGGAACTCCAGGCCTTTTGCAGAGTGAAGCGTCATTAGTTGCACGCAGTCCTGATGTTCTTCGGCTTGTTGCTCGCCTGCATCCAAGGCTGCCTGGGCAATAAAGCTAGCTAATGGGCTTAGCTCGTCATCTTCAGCTTCGAAATCTTTGGTTGCCGATAAAAGCTCATTGAGGTTTTCAATGCGGGCCTGGCCTTTTTCACCCTTTTCTTTCGCATGAAACTCTTTAAGCTGCGATTGCCCGATAGCTCTTTCGGTGAGTTGGAATAAGTTTAGCTCGTCTTGTTCTGCACTAAGTTCATCTATCATATCGATAAAGGCATTCAGAGAGCCATTGGCCTTGCCTTTAATCAGGCCTAGCTGCAAACGTTCGACGCAGGCCTGCCAGAGAGACACTCCCTGATCTCGAGCGTGTTCACGAATATCGCTAAGGGTCTTATTGCCAACACCACGAGTTGGTACGTTTACCACTCGTTCGAAGGCGGCATCATCGTGTCGATAATAAACCAAACGTAAGTAGGCGAGGGCATTACGAATCTCTTGACGATCGTAGAAGCGTAGGCCGCCATAAATTCGATAAGGGACAGCCTGGCGAATTAAAAATTCTTCAATGACACGCGACTGTGCATTGGAGCGGTAGAGAATAGCGCATTGTGAACGTAGCTGGCCTTGGTTCACCCAAGCATTGATGCGGTCAGCAATATAGTTGCCTTCGTCTTGTTCGTTGAACGCGGCATAAAGGTCTATCGGTTCACCTTCACTGCCATCAGTCCATAGCTCTTTTCCTAAACGTCCGCTATTGTTTGAGATCAAAGCATTGGCCGCGTTCAGGATAGTGCAGGTCGATCGATAGTTTTGTTCCAGCTTAATAACTAAAGGCTGGGCAAAGTCGTTTTGGAACTGTTGAATGTTCTCTATCTTCGCGCCACGCCAGCCGTATATAGATTGGTCATCATCGCCCACTACCATAATGGGGATTCGGTTGCCTGCGAGTACGCGAAGCCAGGCATATTGAATGGTGTTAGTATCTTGAAATTCGTCGACCAGAATATAGCGAAAGCGATCTTGATAATGAGCAAGCAGGGCTGGGTTGTTCAGCCATATTTCATGAGAGCGAAGTAAGAGCTCACCGAAGTCGACCATGCCGGACTGTTGGCATTGCTCTTCATAACGTTGGTAGAGCGTTGCCATTACTTGATCGAACTGGGAATGAGTCGGCGGTAAATAAGCGGCGCGAACGCCTTCATCTTTTTTACTGTTGATAAAAGACTGAACTTGCTTAGGCGGCCATCGCGACTCATCGATGTTCATTTCACGCATGATTCGCTTTACGATCCGAAGCTGGTCGTCGGAGTCGAGGATCTGGAAGTTATCCGGAAGATTTGCTTCTTTGGAATGTGCGCGCAGAAAACGGTGAGCAATGCCATGGAAAGTACCAAACCAAAGGTTTCGTGCAGGCAGGTCCAACAATTGCTCGATACGGCCCCTCATTTCCTTGGCAGCTTTGTTAGTGAAGGTCACTGCCATAATTGAAGAAGGGCTTAAGCGTTCAATTTCCATCAACCAGGCAATTCGGTGTACCAATACTCGGGTTTTGCCACTTCCGGCTCCAGCAAGAACCAATAAGTTTTGCATAGGTGCAGCAACAGCACTGCGTTGTGCGTCATTCAAACCGTCAAGAATATGGGATACGTCCATGGGGGTATTTTTACCGAGAACTAATGATTATATGAAAATATTGCTGCTCATCTTACAGCAGCTATGTAAGAGATCAAGATGTGTTGGCTTGCTAAATGTAGGACGAAAAAAAGGGCCTCAAAGGCCCTTTGATATCCGCTGAACTCACGGAAACTTTGACTGCTAGAAAAGAAAGTAGATATATAAACCAATGTGGCTACCGTCAGAATCAGGGCCTGAGTCTACTGAGCTACCATTGTACTTTGTTACTTCGTAGTTTATATCGACGTACCTTAAAGCAATGACTGCACTATCAGAAGTCTTATATCCGTACTCTATAACTAAGCCGCTGGCATCTTCGAATTCAGCATTCTCGTCAAGCCCAATATCATCTGATTCTGCTTCAAATTCTGGGCTGGTATGTAAAGTCAATCCTCCACCAAAACGGTGCTTATCATAATTATAGAAGCCTAATAGTTCGACTGGAATGCGCGTGAAGTCACCATCACCGTTTTCGGCTAATAAGGCATCAAAGTGATAACCAATGCTACTTTGTATAGAGTATGTATCATTGATGTTATAGATAAGACCCAGTTTTAGATCCAATAAACCGCCTGCAGTGAGCTCTTCAGAGTCACCATTGGTGTATTCTACCTTGAGTAAGTCATCTCCCCCAAAAGTAAAGCCTCCAGCAGTAAAGCCTTGGAAGGTTTTCGTAGAAGTTGGTGAGTAATTTTCGGCTAAGGCGATATTGCTGCTAATAGAACATAGCAAAATAACCCACATCCCTAATATCTTTCTTAAACGATTCATTATTAATCCCTTTTTATGCATTAAATTTTAAAGGCGGCAGTATAGTGGACGGATTATCTTAGGTCTATTGATCGTTGAGAGTAGCCACTAAAATTGAATTGTCATTATTTGTTGTTAAGCTTTTCTCTAAATGTTTGTGTTTCAGGTTATACTTCACTCATGATCAATTTTGGCCAACTAAAAGCGCTTTTAAGTAAGCATCGAACTCGATCTGAAGCAGCTTCAGAGGCCAGGCGGAACGCGGAACAAAGTCAGCAAATCTATCAAGCGCTGGTCGATGAACGCAAGTTACGGCAAGCGTTAGAAGCTCAGCTAGTGCAAAAGAGTACCGACCTCGAACTTGCGATTCGAGATCGAACCAAAGAGCTTGAAGACAGTAACAAGCAACTCAGTGAACAAATTGCCCTGCGACAAAAGATCAGTGACGCCTTGGTAAAAAGCCAGACGCGCTTAACGCAGGCTATGGACGCAGCGCGTTTGGGCTTGATCGACTGGGATCTTGATCAAGCCCAGTTTTACCAGTCAGACTTCCATGAACTCTTCGGCGATAAAGAACTGACTACTGAAGAGCATATACATAACCTGAAAACGATTATTCACCCGGCAGACTATGTTGATGTTCGGGCGGCCGTTAACGCTTGTTTGGAAGGCGGTAAGGGAGAGTACCAACTTCAATATCGAGCCCAGAGTGGTGACGATTGGCTATGGATAGAAGAGAGCGGCAAGGTTGTTGATCGGGATGCAAAAGGGCGGGCTCTGCGAATTTTGGGGACCCGGCGTAATATTCAGTCCGAGCGCGCTCGTGATGAACAAGTTCGCTTGGCTAAGTCGGTCGTTGATCATACTTCAGAAGGTGTTTTTGTTCTGGATGCTAACTATCGCTTCCTGTCGGTTAATCCTGCTTATGAGAAAATAATCGGGCAGAGTGCGGAACAGCTTGTTGGGCAGAAGATTGATTGTTTGAGTGATACGCCTAAGCGTCAGGAAGCCTATGCCCAGATATTTGAAGAGGTACAAGCCAAAGACCTATGGCAGGGTGAATTATTAGAGAAGCGATACCATGGTGATTACTTTCCCCAGTGGACTCAGATCAATGCCATCAGGGATCGCAACGGACATATACAATACTATGCCGCAATGCTCTCTGACCTGTCTGTTCGACAAGCTGCTGATAAGAAACTCAATTACTTACTTAATTATGATGACCTCACTAAGTTAGCGAATCGCAACCAGTTCAAAGATCAGTTACACCGCGCTGTGGTTCGCTACAAAGATGAAGGCTTACCTTTCGCCTTAGTGACCTTGGATATTGACCGATTCAAGCAGTTTAATGATAGCTTTGGTCATGATGCGGCTGATGAGTTGCTCAGGGAAATTGCTCGACGCTTGTCTGCGAATGTACAGAAGGTTGATATTCTAGCCCGTGTTGGAGGCAACGAGTTTGCTTGCGTCGTGTCCTGTAGTCCGACCTTTGACGTAATGAAGTTTGCAGAGCGACTTTTTAAAACTGTGACCCATCATAATTATGATATATCGAGTGAGGAAATCGCTTTATCTTGCAGTATGGGTGTCGCACATGTTCCTGAACATACTCAGGATATCGAAACATTGATGCAATATGCGGCCTTGGCGGTGCAGAAAGCTAAATTCCAGGGAGGCGATCAGATCCAATTGTTTGATGATAGTCTTAAGCAGTTCTCTAGAGAACGTCTGGAAATGGAAAATGCATTGCGTAAAGCGTTGCAAAGAAGTGAGTTGGAAGTCTATTACCAACCGAAGCTGGATGTCAGGTCGAGAAGGATTAATTCTTGTGAGGCTTTGGTGCGTTGGAATCACCCCCAAAAAGGGCTCATTTCGCCTGCTGAATTTGTCAATATTGCTGAAGAAAGTGGTTTGATTTCTGAGCTAGGAGCCTATGTGCTTGAAACTGCTTGTCGCCAGGTTAAAACATGGCAGGAACAGGGCTTAGGTACTATTTGTGTTGCCGTAAATTTGTCACCTAGGCAGATTCGTGATCAAAACTTGAAAGGTATGATTAAGAGTGTGTTGGAGTCGAGCGGTATCTCGCCAGCATGTTTGGAATTAGAGCTAACAGAAAGCGTCATAATTGAAGACTTTCGCGCCGGTTTGAGTTGCTTGCATGAATTAAAAGAACTAGGGCTTAAAATTTCTATAGATGACTTTGGTACCGGGTATTCATCATTAAGTTACCTAAAAGAATTGCCGGCTGATACGCTAAAAATTGACCGTTCATTTGTTGAGGGGCTTGAAAACTCCAAAGCACAACTCGCGATAGTCAAGGCTATTATCGTGTTGGGTCAGAGCTTGAACCTTCGTGTGGTTGCAGAAGGTGTCGAGAATCAGGCCCAGTTGTCACTATTATCGCAGCATGGGTGTGATTATATTCAGGGCTACCTTGTCTCAAGGCCATTGAATGTTAGTGACATGGAGGCGTTGTTGAGAAAGCAATGAATAACATTGCTTCTCTTAAAGGTAAGTCAATCTATAATCTTGGGGCTTAGAAACCACCAATGTCTCCATCATCCTGAATACTAAGACGATCAGTTGTTGCTGATAGTTGGTTAGGCGATGAGGCGTCTGCTCCCAGTTTTATCATCAAACGTAAATCGTTCGCTGAATCTGCATAGGCGAGCGCATCTTCATAAGTAACATCTCCAGCTGAATACAGGTCGTACAGGGCCTGATCAAAGGTCTGCATACCAATATCTCGCGATTTGGTCATTATTTCCTTCAACTTATGAATTTCTTTTTTGCGGATGAGGTCTGCACATAAAGGCGTGTTGAGTAGCACTTCGATACAGGCTCGGCGGCCTTTACCATCGGGCGTTGGAATCAATTGCTGGGCAACAATTGCCTTTAGGTTTAGGGATAAATCCATCCATATCTGGTTTTGCTGTTCAGGCGGGAAAAAGTTAATGATCCGGTCGAGTGCTTGGTTAGCGTTATTAGCGTGTAGTGTTGCCAAGCATAGGTGTCCAGTCTCGGCAAAGGTGACCGCGTAATCCATCGTCTCCTTACTACGAATCTCACCAATCATGATAACGTCTGGTGCCTGCCTCAAGGTGTTCTTAAGGGCAATTTCAAAGGTTTCTGTGTCAATACCGACTTCACGCTGGGTGACAATACAGTTCTGGTGTTGATGGATATATTCAATAGGGTCTTCGATAGAAATAATATGACCTTTACTATTTCTATTTCGGTGCCCGATCATTGCTGCGAGAGAAGTTGACTTACCCGTGCCCGTTGCACCGACAAAAATAATCAGGCCACGTTTTGTCATTGCTAACTGATTGATGGTTGTAGGTAGACCCAAATCTTCAATGCGTGGAATATTAGTTTCGATTCGACGCAGCACCATACCGCACAAATTTCTTTGCATGAAGGCACTTACACGAAAGCGGCCAATGCCACGGGCACTGATAGCAAAGTTACATTCGCTTTTCTCAGTGAACTCGTCACGTTGTTTCTCTGACATGACATCAAATACAATCTCACGACATTGTTCGGGCGTGAGTGCGTGCTTGGTAACAGGGACGAGCTTGCCGTGGATTTTGATGCTCGGTGCGACACCAACAGTAATAAATAAGTCAGAGCCACCTTTTTCGACCATGACTTTTAAGAGTTTTTCAAAATCCATGTTACATATCCTGAATCATTTTATCTTTGTTCATAACGCGGCCTAAGTTAGAAATTCTCAGGGATCTTGGCTTTTTCTCTTGCTGTATCACGAGTGATAAAGCCCTTGCTTAGTAGGTTCTGCAAGCACTGGTCGAGTGTTTGCATACCGATTGATGCGCCCGTCTGGATAGCACTGTACATCTGGGCGACCTTATCCTCACGAATCAGGTTACGAATTGCAGGGGAGCCGATCATAATTTCATGTGCAGCAACTCGGCCACCATTGGTCTTTTTCAACAAGGTCTGAGAAATAACAGCCTGTAAAGACTCGGAAAGCATTGATCGAACCATCGCTTTTTCTTCTGCAGGGAATACGTCGACGACACGGTCAATCGTTTTAGCTGCTGAGGTGGTGTGCAAGGTGCCAAATACCAAGTGACCCGTTTCTGCTGCGGTCAGTGCCAAACGGATGGTTTCAAGGTCACGAAGCTCACCAACCAGAATAATATCGGGGTCTTCACGAAGCGCTGAACGTAGCGCTTCGTTAAAGCCCAAGGTGTCCCGATGAACTTCACGTTGGTTCATTAAGCACTTTTTACTTTCATGAACAAATTCGATCGGGTCTTCAATCGTTAGAATGTGGTCGTAGCGGTTGTCATTGATATAGTCGATCATGGCGGCCAATGTGGTTGACTTACCAGAACCGGTTGGCCCTGTTACCAGAACCAAGCCGCGTGGGACTTCAGCAATATCTTTGAAAACCTGGCTCATTCCCAGGTCTTCCATGGTGAGTACTTTCGAAGGAATAGTACGGAATACTGCGCCAGCACCACGGTTCTGGTTAAAGGCGTTTACACGGAAGCGAGCAACACCGGGTACTTCGAACGAGAAGTCAGTCTCCAAGAATTCTTCAAAGTCTTTTCGTTGCTTGTCATTCATTATGTCATAAATCAGTGAATGAACTTCTTTGTGCTCCATCGCTGGCAGGTTGATACGGCGAACATCACCGTCAACACGGATCATTGGCGGTAGTCCGGCAGATAAATGTAAATCGGAAGCGCCTTGTTTGGCGGAGAATGCCAGCAGTTCAGTAATATCCATGGTCGTCCTCTAAAGCCTATAACTTTGTATCTTAGATTTTTAAATGAGAAAGCTGATCCAGAAGGATAAAGCTTGTTAATACAGGTTGTTTTTGCTCAAATGCATGTCGACTTTAAGACACGCCACGCAAACTTATATTATGAACTTCAGCATAGCAGACAAGCTCCAGAACGTAAGAAAAAGGATACAAAAAGCCACAATTGATGCCGGCCTAGCAGAAAACTCCGTGCAGCTCCTGGCGGTGTCGAAAAAGAAGCCTGCTGAAGCAGTCTTTGAGTTATTTAAGCAAGGGCAGAAAATATTTGGCGAGAACTATCTTAATGAAGCGCTTGAAAAGCAGATAGCGGTCAAGGCTTTATTGACGAAAGAAGGCAATGCCGAAGATATCGTCTGGCACTTTATTGGCCCGATTCAGTCGAATAAAACGCGGCCGATTGCTGAAAGCTTTACTTGGGTGCATAGTGTTGATCGCATAAAAATAGCACAGCGTTTAAATGATCAGCGCCCGGACACTTTATCGCCACTGAATATTTGTATTCAGGTGAATATTGATGAAGAAGAGACTAAATCGGGCATATTGTTGAGTGATTTGCCTGAGCTTTGTCGAGCACTAGAAGATATGCCTCGTTTGAAGCTACGCGGCTTAATGTGCATACCTCAAGCAAATCAAAGTGAAGAGAGTTTGAGCACCGCGTTTACGAAGATGAAGTCGGCATTTAATGATCTGCAAGAAAGCTATTCGAGTGTCGATACTCTCTCGATGGGAATGTCTGGTGATATGGAGCAGGCAATTGCCTGTGGCTCAACAATGGTCAGAGTTGGAACCGCTTTGTTTGGCGAACGCTAGAGCTTGGAAACAGTTTTTGAATTTTTGAACAGGAAGTGAACTAACAATGAACTTGAATGAACAAAAGATCTGCTTTATTGGCGCAGGTAACATGGCACACGCCATCGTTGGTGGCCTAGTAAAGAAAGGTTTAAACGCAAGCAATATTGTAGCAACTGCACCAAACCTTGAACATCGGGAAGCGATGCAGAACACATGGCAGGTCGAGGTAGATGAAGACAATGCTCGCGCTGTTAGCACGGCAGATATTGTCGTGCTCAGTGTAAAGCCTCAGGTACTGCAGTCGGTATGTGAGTCATTGAAAGGCAGCCTTAGTCATCGTCCTCTAATCATCTCTATTGCGGCAGGCATTGGTTTGGACCTGCTGGCACAGTGGTTGGGCTCTGAGCAGGCATTGGTGAGATGCATGCCGAATACCCCAGCCCAGGTACTCAAGGGTGCGAGCGGCTTGATCGCGAATGCGAATGTAAGCGATGAACAAAAGAACTTGTCAGATGAATTGTTTCAGGCAATTGGCTTGGTTGAATGGGTAGATCAGGAAAGCTTGATTCACTCAGTGACGGCCTTGTCAGGTTCAGGGCCAGCGTATATCTTTTTGATGATCGAAGCGATGGAAGCAGCCGCGATAAAACAAGGGCTCTCTGCAGATACGGCTCGAAAGCTGGCAGCACAAACCGTAGCGGGTGCCGCTGAAATGGTGCTTAGTGGTGATGTGGCACCAGCCCAGCTAAAGCGCAATGTGATGTCTCCCGGCGGAACAACAGAGCGAGCGATTCATACTTTCGAAGAGAAGGGCTTGCTTGAAATTGTCGATGAGGCAATGCAGGCCGCAGCAGATCGATCAGTAAGCTTGGCAGAAGAGCTGAAGGCTTAAACTATGAAGATTGCATTGCTGCTGACAGGTTCCGAGTTGATGACCGGTGATATTGTTGATAGTAATTCGGCGATGATCGCTGAATACTGTCTTGATCAAGGTATTCAGGTGGCTTACAAGGCGACCGTTCCTGATGAACTAGACCTATTGGTTTCAGAAATAGAGCGCTTAAGTCAGCACTTTGATGTTCTGATTGTTAACGGTGGCTTAGGGCCGACAACAGATGACATGACGGCAGAAGCTCTGGCTAAAGTTCTAGGCAAGCCAATCAAGCAGCACGAGCAAGCTCTGGCACACCTGAGCTCTTGGTGTCAGCAACGCAACTACCATTTAAGTGATGCCAACAAAAAGCAGGCGATGCTGCCCGAAGGGATTGCTTTGCTGGCAAATAGTATCGGTTCTGCAGTGGGTTTTTGGGCGCCTCATAATGATTGTCAGATTTATTGTACTCCGGGTGTACCGAAAGAACTTGAGCTGATGCTGCGTGAGGAGATCTTACCGAGTCTAAAGGTTACTTTACCGAGTGATATTGAGGTGAAGCGCCTTCGCTACCGCGTTTTTGGTTATGGTGAATCAAAACTTCAGCAGGTGCTGGCTCAGACCTTTCCGGATTTGCCTGCTTGCATTGAGATAGGCTTTCGAGCCTCTCTACCTCTAATAGAACTGAAACTGAAGGTTGATAGGCTAGAACATCATGCTACTTTAGGTGAATGGGGCAAGAAGATAGAAGCATTGCTTGGTGATCATATTGTCACTAAGGATCAACGCTCTATTGCTCACGTTGTCGTAGATAAGCTTAATGCCGAAAGTAAAACGCTTACCTTTGCCGAGTCTTGTACGGGCGGCAAGATAGCTTCTTTAGTGACAGAGATTAGCGGCGCATCGGCAGTGTTTGAAGCGGGTGTTGTCTCTTATTCCAATGAGATTAAACATCGAGTACTTGGCGTGTCGCAAGACTCTTTGGATAAGTATGGTGCTGTGAGCGAGCCTGTTGTCAGAGAGATGCTGGCGGGTGTGCTCGAATTAAGTGGTGCAGACATAGGAGTGTCGGTATCAGGCATCGCTGGTCCAAATGGCGGTACCGAAGAAAAGCCAGTTGGTACTGTTTGGGTCGCTTGGGGTGCAAAGAACAATATCAAAGCACGTGAATTCTACTTTCCGGGTAGCAGGGTGTTTTTTCAGGAACTAGTTTCAGCCTTAGCTCTGGATTTGGTCCGGCGAGAATTGATTGATTCAAGTGAAGAACCGGAATATTTTCGTGCCAGAAAAAAGCCGGGGTCAGAGTAGAGTAGCGCTTACTTAAGCTGAATTGAGACCATGCTATAGATAAGCTGTAAAAGTCGGCACGCAATGAAATAGCGGTTTCGACTAGAGCCTACAAATACCCTGCCTAAACTTTGTCAGCAAAGTGCCATAACTTGCTGTTGAAGGTGCAATTTAGTTTTGGCCTAATCTTCATGGATTAGGGTACTGGAAAATTAAGGCTTTTCTAAAGCGGCCTTTTTTGAACTTAATCAATAATACTTAAAAATAGATCAAAAGAGGATATTTTTCCCTATTGTTCAGGTGTATTTTTTATGGATTATTTATTAACAAAACAAA
>NZ_LWGJ01001123.1:0-7988 GCF_001635845.1 Oleiphilus sp. HI0132
CTAAACAAAAGAACAAATTTGTTTGGATCTTCTGTGGTATAAACTGATTTTGCTTTACCAGCGTAAAGTTCTTTCTGCTTTTGCATAAAAAGGAAACTCCCGAGAGTGGCTCTAAGATTAAGAGCAATAGTATTGAAAAATTTCTATAGTGTTTTAATGAGCAATGATATCGCAGCTATTTAGGCAATAAACACATATCAAATCATGATATGTGTTCAAAAATAATCGTTAATAGTTCGGTAGCTGTATTGGAGTCAAAGCTATCATTCAAGGCCTTGACTCGAACCTCATAGGCATCAGCCTGTTCGAGTGCGCTGCCGGATATCTCGATAGAGAAGTTATGCTCTTTAGCTTTTTCTTGACGATGCTCTTCCGTCGAAAACCATGAATCCAGCTCATCTCGACTTAAATAACTGACAAAGTACTTTCCTTGCGACTGATCTATATCAGAAACCAGCACCTCTGAAGCTTTAAGCGCTTTACCTACTTCTCTCCATGACCGAAGGTAACTAAGGTTTAGCTTTAGGTACTTTCCGCCTTGATCATCTTCTAGCAAAAAAACACGTGGTTCACCACTAATGTCATTTGCAAG
Source organism: Oleiphilus sp. HI0132 (assembly GCF_001635845.1). Classification (NCBI taxonomy): domain Bacteria; kingdom Pseudomonadati; phylum Pseudomonadota; class Gammaproteobacteria; order Oceanospirillales; family Oleiphilaceae; genus Oleiphilus; species Oleiphilus sp. HI0132. The sequence continues at coordinate 593 of NZ_LWGJ01001123.1, forward strand.
TAGGGAGTGTCTATTTCGCTGGACATCTGAACTAACAAACTCGCCAACCGCATTTAGTATCTTTGTTTCAACCTTAGGTAAAGATGCAGCCTTACTCCATGAGGCTTCAGTAAGAACACCTCCCGCTGGCACTAGCTTCACCTGTAGCTCGGCAGTATTGCGCCTAACACCTTGAAGTAAGTTTGCCAGTAAAGCAACCTGCCCTGTCATCCCGGACTCACGCACAAGCTCATACAACGGTGAGCTTTCGGCAATAGCCTGAGTCATTACATAACCCTGCTGGATTAACTGCTGGCTAGTTTTTACGCCCTGCTCTTGCCAAAAAAAATCGAGCATTGGCCAAACTTTTCCTGGCGAAGAGTACAAGCGCAGCCAGGTCTGATCTTCAATTGACTCAACCAAATATGGATCTGCACTTAAAGCTGCCGTAGCATTTGGAGGTTTAGGTAGCTCATAACCCTCCTGATCAGAACTGGCCGCTTTACGATCAACGTTCGGAATAGGATAACGAGAACCAATTTTTAGATCTGAATACCCCTCCGGCACAGTAATCCTTTGGCTTGTCTCAGCAGCATTGTACTCCCCAGATCTGTCTTTGATCAGCCCACATGCCGTTAATGCGAAAGCAGAAAAAACCAGTAAGGCCCGACGGGCAATAATTTTAATAGTTATATCACTCATCAAATCAGTTTTTTCGCTGTTAACGCAGACTCTACTTGCGAATGATATTGTTTGCTTAGCTCAGTCAATGGCAAGCGAATACCTGAGCCAATCAGACCCATTCTATTTAACGCGAACTTAACAGGTATGGGGTTAGCTTCAACGAACATTGCTTCGTGAACTGACGCCAACTGATCATTCAAAGTTTGAGCTTGCTCAGCCTTACCATCAAGCGCTAGGCGACAAAGCTGACTCATCTCAGCAGGAAGTACATTAGCTGTAACTGAAATATTGCCTTTGGCACCCGCCAAGATCAACTTATAAGCAGTTTCATCATCACCCGAATAGACCGGCATTTTGCCATTTAAGGACTTGATGAGTTCACTGCCACGAGCAATATCACCTGTGGCGTCTTTAATGCCGACAATATTAGGTACATCAGCTAAACGAAGAACCGTCTCGTTCTGCATATCAACAACTGTTCGACCCGGTACGTTGTAAAGAATCTGATCAATTTCTACTGCTTCAGCAATCGCTTTATGATGAAGGTATAGGCCTTCTTGAGTAGGCTTGTTGTAATATGGCGCCACCAGCAAGCATGCATCAGCACCAAGCTTCTTAGCTTCACGCGTGAGTTCAATAGCCTCTGAAGTAGAGTTTGCGCCTGTGCCAGCGATAACAGGAATTCTTCCAGCAATACGTTTAATTATATGATCGATAACGCTGCAATGCTCTGCAGGGTCGAGCGTTGCAGACTCACCAGTGGTACCAACAGCAACAATAGCATTAGTTCCTTTTTCGACATGGAAGTCCAGCAGGGAATCCAAACGTTCCCAATCAAGACTTCCGTCTTCAAACATGGGCGTTACCAGGGCAACAATGCTGCCTTCAATCATATTGATCTCCAAGAAAATATCTGCGCACTTTTTACTCAAAAACAGATACTGAAACGGTACAAAGTAAAAACAATCGCGTATGTTAATGCCGAGATGGTTTTTTCACAAGTAAACATGCCTTACTATATGGCAAAGAAACAAAAATATCGTCCAACAACCCACTCAACTAAGGCGAAATTATGGGCAATACAGATCACAAACCAAACTTTTTGGTTATTTCTTCTATTGGCACCGACAAGCCAGGTATCGTTAATGAGCTAGCAAAAGCCTGCTCGACCAACCAATGCAATATCATAGACAGTAGAATGACAGTGCTCGGGGGCGAATTCGCCGTGATAATGATGGTTTCCGGCGCTTGGGATGCTATAGCAAAACTTGAAGCGAGCCTACCAGCACTGTCCGAGTCACTTGGTCTTACCACCACTGCGAAGCAAACACAGCAGCGGGACAGCCACCCTGCACTAGCGTATACGGTTAGCGTTGTTGCATTGGATAACCCGGGTATCGTTCACGAGATTGCACAGTACTTTTCCTCTCAGAATATAAACATTGATGATTTGCAAACCGGAACCTACAGTGCCCCGCACACCGGTACACAAATGTTTAATCTATCAATGACAATTCGACTGTCAGCTGATACTCACATTGCTAGCTTGAGAGATGAGTTTATGGACTTTTGCGACGAACGTAACCTCGACGCGATCATTGAACCTTTGCGCTAGCAAACTTATTTAACTTAACACTACACAGCAACTAAGGGCTACGCATAAAATGGTAACTTTAAACGAAAAGGTCGGTGCCTTCACTGCCGCAGCAACGTCAGAAACAGAGATAACGAATGACAGCTTAAAGGGCAAAAATACGGTTATTTATTTTTACCCAAAAGACAACACGCCAGGCTGCACAACTGAAGGCCAGGAGTTCAGGGACTCAATTAAAGAATTTGAAGCCTGCAACACTCAGATTCTAGGTGTTTCAAGAGACTCTATGCGCACTCACGAGAACTTTAAAAAGAAACATGAATTCCCTTTTGAGTTAATCAGTGATCCGGAAGAAGAATTTTGTAAGCTTTTTGACGTAATTAAACTTAAAAAGCTTTACGGCAAAGAATATATGGGAATTGAACGCAGCACCTTTATCATCAATGCAGAAGGCACTCTTGTTAAGGAATGGCGCAAAGTAAAAGTCAAAGGCCATGTTGCTGAAGTACTCAAGGCTTGCAAAAGTCTCTAGTCAAAAGAAGTGGCGCCATAACAAGCGCCACTATTACTAAATTTCGCTAGTTTAGATAGAAGTTTCTACTCCCCCTCTTCTTGGCCAGGCAGTGACAACAGCCTTTATCATCGTAGCCAGAGGGATGGCAAAAAACACGCCCCACACCCCCCAGATACCACCAAAAAATAATACCGATACAATTATTACCGCTGGGTGAAGATTAACAACCTCTGAAAATAGCAATGGAACTAGAACGTTTCCATCGATCACCTGAATCACCAGAAAAATTAGCATGACGTAGTAAAACTCTTCATGCAGGCCAAATTGGAATAAGGCAATGAGCGCTACGGGTATTGTCACCAATATGGCACCAATGTAAGGAATAACAACAGATAAGCCAACCAGAATAGCCAATAGAGCCCCATAATTAAGACCCATAAAAATAAAGCCAATATATGTTGTTCCACCTACAACCGCGATTTCAACAAACTTTCCTCGAACATAGTTTGCGAACTGGAGATTCATCTCCTCCCAAACCTGAGTCATTAAGCGCCTATTCTTGGGCAAGATACCGACAATAGAGTTAACGATTGAGTCTCTGTCTTTAACAAAGAAAAAAACCAACAAGGGCACGACAATCAAATAGATCATAGCCGTGATAAACACGGGAACACCCTCAATAGATTGTGACACTAACCACTGACCGAAATTAGCAACCTCTCCTGTAGCCTGCTGAACTAAGGCATCAAGCTCCGATATAGTAATAATATGAGAATAATCTTCTTGTAGGGTAAAAATATGAGATTTAAGATTGTTAAGAATATTGGGCGCATCTCCGACCAACGATGAGAGCTGTCGCCATACCAACGGCATTACCGAAAATATAAAACCGAACACTACCCCTAGGAATAATATATAAGAACTGTAAATCGCAGCCTTATTGTTCATTCCCTTGGACACGAGATAAGCAATAAAGCCTTGAAGCACATATGCGAGGATAACGCTGGCAATAACCGGCGCCATAATGTCGCCCCAAAGCGATATAAACACCAAACTTGCGCCGATTAAAATCAAAAGCACAACAGCTTCTTCGTCTGAAAAATATCGGTCAACCCAAGACCGTAATACCTGGAGCATAAATTTGCCTAAAAGAGGTTTGAAACCGGACACTTACTAAAATCAATGCCCATAAATTAGAATACTAAGCGGGAATGAAACGCCTTAGCGCTTAATAATATAGTACACAAAGCGCGACGATTCTAAGTCTTCTTCAGAAGATTCGATTAACTCATGAGCTGTTAAAGCTATAAACGAAGCGAAATCCCTAACGGAGCCCTTATCAGTGGCGATCACTTTGACACATTCACCAGCCGACATCTTATTTAATTGCTGTTTAGCTTTGAGCAACGGCATCGGACAGGCCTCACCAGAAGCATCTACTAAATAATCGAATTGCATAACTACCTATCAATAAAAACAAAACCCAAGGAAAGAACATCTTATAGCAGCGACAGGAGGTTATACAAGCTAATCTCAGACAGCTGCCACCCTAGTTCATTCTGACAAAGTATTCACTTGCATCTGCTCCGAATTCGGCCTATATCTAAGAACCTAACACACCATACAATACAATCGAAGATGCCACGACGACAAAGCCTTAGCTTTTTACTACTCTGCTTACTAATATCGAGCACTCACGCAGACTCGAGCACTGATACAATCCCTAGCCTTGGCAATAGCTCGTCAAACCTCGTTTCAATCCAGCAAGAAAAAGCCCTAGGCAACGCTTGGTTGCGCACATTTAGACGCCACACCCAAGCCTATGATAATCCTTTAGTCACCGAATACCTCACCAACCTTGTATATAAACTCGCGCCAAACTCTGCCGTAATCGATCGCGACTTCACCATTACAATTGTCGACAATCCAAGCCTAAATGCCTTTGCAGTACCTGGTAGCATTATTGGCGTAAACGCAGGGTTATTCTTTAACGCCAATACCGAACAAGAATTTGCATCCGTTATTGCTCACGAACTCGCCCACCTCAGCCAACGACACTACGCCCGCATGCTCGAACGACAAAAGCTCGCGGCGCCACTGACACTCGCCGGCTTTCTGGCAAGCGCAATTATTGCTGCGACAGCTGGTTCAGAAGCTGGCGTCGCTGCACTGGCAAGCACTCAGGCACTTAGTGCAGAGAAACAACTAAAGTTTTCACGCAAAAACGAACAAGAGGCTGACCGCCTAGGTATTAAGATTTTAGCAAACTCAGCTTTCGACCCGCGAGCAATGCCAAAGATGTTTGAACGCATGTACAAACAAACAGGGCTCAGAGCAGAGAGCCTCCCAGAATATCTATCAACACACCCTCTGTCCGATACGCGAATTAGTGATACGCGAGGGAGGGCTGAGCAGTACCCCAGAGCACGCTATCGAGATGACATTGACTTTCACTTTAGTAAAAACATGATCATTAGTGACTATGCGGAATCCAGGCAAGCTGCAGTTGAATACTTCAACAATATTCTGCAAAAGGGTAATACGACACAAATTAGTACCGCGACATTTGGCCTTGCCTATGCTCACCTAAAAACCAAGCCCCTCAAAACGATTGAGCTTCTGGAAAAACTATTAGAGCAGTATCCTAACCAGATATCGATCAACACCATCTATGCGCAAGCATTATCCAATGCCAGCCGCCACACCGATGCAATCAGCACCCTTGAGCAACAATTAAGCAGGAACCCTCACAACTACTCTTTATCTCGAGCGCTGGCAAAAGCGTATCTTGATGCAAACAAAATTAAGGAATCGAATCATCTACTCACTAAAATGAGCCTACGTTACCCTGAAGACCCCGAGATTTGGTACTTACTTGCTGAGGTAGCGGGGCTCGCTGGTGATATCGCGCATTTGCACCAAGCACGAGCAGAATATTTCTACCTTACCGCTAGAATGAATCAAGCTATCGAGCAGCTTAGCCTTGCCTTGAAAAAAACCACAAGTGAGCTTGATGAACTTAAGATCCAGTCAAGACTGGACCTCTTCTATGCCATCAAAGAAAACCCGCTGTTTTAAACGCGCAAACAGGGTGAATGGAAAGCCAAAGTTATTTACAACGTAGCTGAGAAGTCTAGCATTCTCTGAAGGGACTTAAGTGCACCAGCTCTTAATTCGGAGTCGACCTCTACTTCGCCACTCCCCTCACTTAATGCCAAGTACATATTTTCCAGGTCGTTCATTGCCATCCACGGGCAATGTGCACAGGATCGGCAGGTCGCTCCAGAACCGGCAGTGGGCGCTTCGATAAAGACTTTCTCAGGCGACAACTGCTGCATTTTATAGAAGATACCGTTATCTGTAGCGACGATAAATTCTTGATTCGGCAACTCTTGCGACGCTTTGATAAGCTGAGTCGTTGAACCGACCGCATCAGCAAGTTCAACCATACTTTGCGGAGATTCCGGATGCACAAGTACCGCGGCATCAGGGTAAACCTTCATAAGGTCCTTTATACCCTGCCCCTTAAACTCCTCATGAACAATACAAGAACCCTGCCACATTACCATGTCAGCCCCTGTTTGCTTCTCTATGTAGTTACCTAAATGCTGATCAGGCCCCCACAGTATCTTTTCACCACGTTTATCAAGATAACTTACAAGCTCTAAGGCCATGCTTGAGGTGACTACCCAATCTGCACGGGCTTTAACAGCGGCGGACGTGTTAGCGTAAACAACGACAGTTCGATCAGGGTGCTGGTCACAAAATTCTTCAAACTGTTCAATCGGGCAGCCAATATCTAGTGAGCAAGTCGCTTCGAGCGTTGGCATTAGTACAGTTTTTTCCGGGCTGAGTATCTTTGCCGTTTCGCCCATAAAGCGCACACCAGCAACCAACAGAGTCTCAGCTGAGTGTTCCTTACCAAACCTCGCCATCTCTAGAGAGTCTGAAATGCATCCCCCAGTCTCTTCAGCCAATGCCTGTACAATAGGATCTGTATAGTAATGCGCAACGATAACGGCGTTCTTTTCTTTAAGTAGCGATTTAATCTTCTCTTTGTAATCTGCAACCTTGGCCTGATCTAATTCTCTAGCCGAGAGATGCTCATGCGCTAAATGCTCTTGAACCAAAACGCGATCTTCAATACTTGCCATGTCGTTCCTATCTAAAGATATATCTAAAGTTCGAATCTATTTTTCTTACTAACTAGAAGCCACTCAAACACACAATACACTAATGTGAAGCTGCACCTAAAATTTGGGTGCCATAGTATAATCCTTGTGACAGTAAAATCTATAATTGATTGAGTACCAACGCAAGCAGATCGAAGCAGCGAGCGCAGACTAACAAATGACTATATGTTAAAACTAATGAATTAGCTGGAAATATTGGGACAGCGGACTTTCGAAGGGAATGGTGGGTCGTGCAGGATTCGAACCTGCGACCAATTGGTTAAAAGCCAACTGCTCTACCAACTGAGCTAACGACCCGCTGGAATCTTGTGAACTAGCGATGCTAGTAACATCAAGTTTAGACAATGTTTTTCAACATTTTATGCTCATCGATCGGCTCTGTTGCCACCAACTTCTCTACATTAGAACAGCGGAGAAAAATGGTGGGTCGTG
>NZ_LWGJ01001124.1:0-3170 GCF_001635845.1 Oleiphilus sp. HI0132
TACCCATTATTCATAATAGGCGAAATGGAAATAACCACTTAATAATCAGTAACATTATGGTACTTCCTGTTATTTTATCGATTAAACTATTTTTACTTCGTAATTCAATTTTTTAAGTAGCTCACCTAAAGTTATATCTAGTACCAGATTACCTTTCCTTACATTTTAAAAGTATTTTTATTACCGTTACCCCTAACCTGCATCAAACTTATTCTTTGTTTATATATGTGGATTTTCTTACGAGTCTTTTAAGGTGTTAACAGGCTCTCATACTAAAGGAGACACTGTTCAGCGCACGAACTATAATCCAAGCTAATGCACTGCCATCAATTGAATAAACTTGCTGAATACTGCTTACTTCCATAGACTTTGCCAACTAATATTTATCCATGCTTAGAGCGATTAAATGGCAACACTGATACTTACACGGCACGCACAAGCCTCTTTAGGAAAGCAAGACTATGACCAGCTTTCTGATCTCGGCCACAAACAAGCCCATTTACTAGGTGAATATTTTGACAGCACTTCTATCAAGCCCAGTCGAGTTATTTGCGGCAGCTTAAAAAGGCATATTGAAACCGCTGACGCGATCACTCGCTCATTGCAATATAATCAAGCTATCGAAACTGATCCGCGCTGGAATGAATTCGACTTTAAGGGATTGATAAAAGCTTATTTGTCACTTAATAGCGACCAGGCGTTTAACTTAAGTAGAGACTCCAACCCGGCCACCTTTTTCAAGTTATTGAAAAAAGCTATGTTTGCCTGGGCGAATAACGACCTAGTAGGTCTGGTAGATGAATCTTGGAGCGACTTTGAGTACAGAATTGAAACTGGCTTAGAGGCAATTCGACAGCAAGCGGATCGTGATGATACCGTTATGTTAGTCAGCTCAGGTGGCGCAATTTCGATGGCGATAAGAAAAGTGATGGGACTAAGCGTAGAGCAGATGATTGATATTAACTTTCAGATTAAAAACGCAAGCTACGCTAGTTTCGATATTAAGCGGGACCGAATGGTGCTGTCGGGTTTTAACCATACCCCTCACCTAGAACTAGATGAGGGCAAAACTTTAATAAGCTACGCCTAAGATGTATCGGCTCGAACTTGGCCTTACAGCTTAGAATATAGGCTGTACTTAAACTAACGAGCTCACTAAGGCCTAAATGTCCGCAAGTCGGACTCTCGGCATCGACAATAAAGTTTGGATATTCAGGCCAATATTGACCTGATCAGTTACATCGGGAATGTGAGAAGAGCAGACACAAAACTATCCAGAAACTTCCTATTATCGCATTAGCTATTTTAAGAGAAATAAGACTTCAATTGCTGAGCGCAAACAAAATCTAGCGCCACTGCACTTTTAAGTCGATTATTCATAATCAACTCTCTACATAATTATTTTTCAATTCCAGCTCATTGAAAAAATCGGGCCATACTATATTCAGTATTTGTTTTTTCGCCCATACAATAGCGGCACAACAAGCACGGTTAAAATCGCCGAGCTGATGGATCCAAAAATCAAGGAGACAGCCAGTCCTCCCATCACGGGATCAGGGATGATTACCAGTGTTCCAAAGACAATGGCCAAGGTGGTTAAGGTTATGGGAATAATTCTTAATGCGCCCGCATCTGAGATAGCCTCTTCTGGCGACATGCCTTCGGCTATTCTCTCCCTGATAAAATCAACGATCAGCAAAGAATTCCTAACAGCAACGCCCGCAAGAGCAATAACACCAATCATTGATGGTGCGGTAAAGTCTTGATCGAGCAACCAATGGCCCGGAAATACACCAATCAAACCTAATGGAATAGATACCATGACAAGCAATGGCAAACTAAAGGATTGATAGTAAGCAACTAAGAGAAAGTAGATAGCAAGCAGTGACATCGCCAGCGCAATTCCCAAATCTCTAAACACATCCAGTGTCAGCCTCAATTCACCATCCCAATGAATGACAGTGTCATCCAAAGTAGTGGGTGAATCAGGCACAAAGCCCAGATTTCGCGTCGTAATTTTAGTTTCTCTATCGACTTGTAATACTTCGATTCTCTTTTCCAAATCGAGCACTGCATACACAGGTGCACTATCTACCAGCTCTCCTCCCACATAAGAAACTCGCTCATTATCCTTATGGAAAATAGGTGTCGCTTTCTCATTCGGAACAATATCAATCACCGTCGATAAGGGGATGGATGCCCCTTCTTTATTTTTCACAAAGGTCTGAGCCAGTATCTCCGGCACAATGCGCTGGTTATGAGGCACGACAAGCCTAATCGGTATAGGATTTCTCGCTTCTTGCTCATACAAGTGATTCACGATATCTCCTTGCACAAAAAAGCTTAATGCAGCAGCAACTTGCTGCACATCTAAACCGGCCAGTAAAACCCTGCGTTGATCGATCTTGAAGTTATATTCCTGAATAGGCGTGGAATTGCTCGTCCACACTTCAGCCATATCCCAGGTATCTTTAAACAGCGTCTCTAATTCTTTGGCCGTTGCCTCTCGTTTCTCGTTATCTTGTTCGTATATTTCAGCGAGAACCGTCGCTCTTATCGGTGGCCCAGGAGGGTCTTCTAATAACTGAACCGTAGCCTCAGGGTGATTACCAATGATATCGGCAAGTGCTAAACGCAATTGCTGCACAATCTCTATCGAAGTATCGTCGCGCGTCCATTTATGACTCAGATTAACCCTCATTTCTGCATACTGCGAGCCGACGTTATTTGCACTTCCCTTTATTTGACCATTGAAATCGATAACGGAGGGGCCGCCTACAAAGGTTTGTGTATTCGCCACTTCATCGTGCGAAAGGACAACCCCCGCAACCTCTCTCACCAAGCGATCTGTTTCCTCAAGGGGCGTGTCATCCGGTAATTTAAATGTCACCAAAAAGGTGTTCTTATCATCTTTAGGTAGAAACACTAAATTGACGCCCATAGGCGATAGTTCTCCACCAACGCCCTGCGAGCGAATAAATTGCCAACTTGGTTGCAGTAACGAAGCGAGCAAACAGACCAACACACCCAGATAGAATACTTTTCGCCACTTCCTACTTTGGCTGAGGCGCTTGAACAAACTTCTGTAGTAGGTTTGTAGCCAAATTTCTTTATGTTCTTCGTGGGTGACGGTTAAGAAACGTCGGGCAGCCCACGGCGTAATAATATAC
>NZ_LWGJ01001125.1:0-7933 GCF_001635845.1 Oleiphilus sp. HI0132
ATTTGACTCGAACAAAGAGTGGTCGATATTAATGACCGAGTAAGCGCCTCGTTTGCTTTTTGGCCCCAAACAAATATGTATTTGCTCAATATCTTGCGCAACCTGCTCTTCTACTGCAAAGGGTAGCGCTTGCTGCAGGTAACGAGCCTGACCTCCTGGCAGACTCACTTCGCTTACAAAGGCGGCTGAAGAAGGCCAAAGCGCAATCAGTTCAACATTCTCGATACCATTCTGCATTAAGGTCTGATCGATTATTTCCAGACTCGAACGCGCGCCATATTTAAGTTGCTCACCAGCAATATCATAGAGCGCCCATTCATATAACGCTCCTTCTACCTGATGTACTTTATGTGGCCTTACAAACAATGTATTTGGCATGAGTTTACTCTATCTGTTTTGAACGACGCTAATCGTTTTATTATAGCGCCACTTGCTCTTTGGTAATTAAATATTTTTGGCCCTGGTTACGACTAAGAACCTGTAAAGACCCGTCTTCGTTACTCCGATAGAGTACACTTCTTAACCTGACCGTGCGCTCGGAAAGTGTCACTTCGGTCGCTAACTCGTAAAAGTCAGATCGAACCCCGATGTAATTAAAGTTTATTTTTCCATCCGCAACTAAAGTCTCAGCCTTAAACTCGTCAATATTCTTCCAGGCCTTATCCTGACGAGCTTCTACCAAGCTATCTGCCTGGGCATCAGTAAGGGTTTCACTTAAACTCTGTAAAACTTCCGCTGTTGCAGTATTTACATTAACGGGAGCCCAACCCTGAGGCAATACAGTGACATGCTCTAATAGTTTTTTGAAGTCTTCATTACTGATTGTGGGAAGTAATCGTAATTCTGATATATCGAGCATAGGCTGGCCAGCATTTCTATAAGGAGGGTCTAAGGACAAATACTCGCCATCTTCCGCCCCATCAAAACCACTTGAGTCCTGATTTTCATCAAGCCAGTCAATAATTTGCTCAAGCTTTACCGTTTCGATCGCCAAACGATTAAATAAACGAGTGAAGCGTTCCTTCATTACAGGGATAACTTCCCCTGTCACACTGACTAGGTCATTTAGATTCAGCTTCCCTTGAACATCATTAAACTGTGACGAAACAATTGCACCTTCATAGGGTCTTGTTAAAGAGGACTCAAGAAAGGCTAGGTCATCATAGAATTCTTTTTCTACATCTTTATCATTATCCCAATCATCTTTTAGCCACCACTTTGCATATAACTCGGAGCCAATCGCGTATTGATACGCTTGAGACTGGGCAAATAAATTACCGGCCTGCTGAACAAAAATACTCTGTCTGTTGTACATACCGACAGACAGTATAGAAACTAATGCGAAAACAAAGATGACAATCATCAAGGCGACCCCGCCCTGTTTTTTAACTGAGCATGGGTACTGAATACCGTATGTTCTATATAGCAGAGGCATCAGTCTTTAGCCTTCTGGCCATCAAGACCGTTATCTGAAGATGCGCCGCCACTTAATTCAAGCTCTTTGCCGGAAAAATAGCTCCCTACCTCAAACAAGCGCTTCACCTTGCCGAAGCGTTTATGTGCTATTTCGATTTCAATTGCCTTGGGTAAGCTGTTGTTTGTTTGACGCGGGTCAGGTGAAGTGGTCTCGCTGTCAAGCGATTCAACAGGCCACTTACCCACCCATGCATCGCTCTCATTCAAAAAACGAAAATCAAGAGATTCAATATCGTTTAAGAGAGTCTTTCGAATGCTTTCACTGTCCTGAGTCTGATCAAGCGCTGTCCAGTAGTGCCTTACAAGCTTTTCACTATCCAGCTCGTAGGCGACACGTTGAATCTCGGAACGCTTATCGTCTAAAGGATTACGCCAGCCTACTCGGCTAAATTGGATTTTATAAAAATCAGAGCTGCTATCCAGTGCGTTTTGATAGTCGCCATACTCGTCTCGTATCGAACGACCAATGACTTGCGAAAGGTCGCGCTTAACGATCAGCATTGCTTTTTGAATTTGATTCAGCTCTTCGAGATGAACCTGAGTACGATCACTACTTGTGATCGCTGAGTTCAATACCTGCCAGGCGCCCAAACCAATTAATGCAGTAATACCTATCGCGATAAGGACTTCTAGCAATGTGAAGCCTTGTTGAGATGCAAGGGCTTGCTTGATTTTGGTGGAATCCAGCATTAGTAGCGCCCTAACATACTGGAAAGTGTTAGTTTTTTGCTCTTATCGCCACTCTGCTCATCGATAAGATAGACATCTACGTCGAGCTTGTTGATATCGGCATTTGCTGTTTTGCTAACCTTAGAAACCACCTGCCATTCTTGATTCGCAAACTCGATCTCTTCTTTATATTCTTTAATTGCAGGCAGTGATTTTGAAAGCTGAAGCTCTGTGATCTTATTTTCCGCAATCCAAGAAGCAACTATCTTATGCCTTACGTTAAAATATTGGCTAACGGTTGATGCCGTCACCTCTTGTTGAATCATGGCTACCGAGACGAAGACCAGCATAGCCATCATTACTTCTAAAAGTGTGAAGCCCGCATGCTTGGTTATCTTAGAAAGATTACGTTGCCTGATAGACCTATGCATTAGCCTGCATCCTCATCCTGTTGCAGGAAGGGTACAACAATCTCACCTTGCTCATCAGTCTTGATTTCGATCCGGCTATCGCTGTCGCCCATGAGTTGAACACCAATAACAAACTGATCAACTTCACCACTGGATAGCAGCATAAAACTAGGTTTTTTTGAGGATTCTTCAATTTCCAGAGTGTCAGTGTTGCCGATATACTCGCCTGATACAGAGGTGCCGAGGATTTCGCGCCCTTTCCCTTCCCGCTGAAAGTCTAATGTTAACCACTCGGGCAAACTTCGGGGTCGTAAGGCTTGCTTAGTAGAGCTTTCCCACTTTGAAGCTTCTTCGTCCCAAACCAGAAATTCGTAGCCTTCATCCTCAATCAATACGCCAATTTCTTCATTGGAGTAAATAGCCTCATCGGCAGCAAGACGAAGCAAGGCTTGCATACGAGTTACCTCGTTGATCATTTCGCGCGTCTGATTACCACCGCCAACCGTCATTAAGGCGAGAGACGAGATTAAACCAAGCAAAACCAGAACAACCAGCAACTCAATCAAAGTAAAACCACGACCGCTAACGGTTGAGGTTTTAGACCCGATCACTGGCCTAACCCTAGCGAACATTCCCTTAAGGGGAAGCATATAATGTTTACTCTTCCATCACGCCGTCTGATTAATTCATATCGTGATTGCTGATATCTTCACCACCATCTGTACCACCTTCACGCCCATCGGGACCAAAAGAGTACAAATCATAAGGGCCTTCAGAACCTGGGCTGACATATTGATACTCATTCTTCCATGGGTCGATTGGAACATTTGGAAGGTAACCATCCTTGCTCCAGTTTTTTGCTTCTGGTGAACCGGAAGGTTTATTAACTAGTGCCTCCAAACCTTGTTCCGTACTTGGGTAAGAGAAGTTATCTAGCTTATACATATCTAAAGCATTACCAATATTACGGATCTGGGTTTTAGCGACGCCAATTCTGGCTTCTTCGCCTCGGCCAAGAATATTGGGTGCCACAACCGCCACTAAAAGACCTAGGATCACCATGACCACCATTATCTCGATTAGCGTGAAACCGGATTGCTTAACATGTGAACGTTTCATCTTACTTCCTTATCTAAGTAGGTATTTATAATTTCTTGTGATAACTGCACAACCAAAGTGGCCGACGATTTTATACCAAAATCTATGCAACCAAATTACTCATATTCAATATAGGCAACATAATCGCCAAGACAATGACCAAAACCACGCCGCCCATAAAGAGCAACATGAGCGGTTCAAACAAACCAACGATTGTTTCGATTAGTCCTTGCAGATCGCTTTCCTGATGCCGTGCTGTTCTTTCAAGCATTTCATCCAACTCGCCACTAGACTCGCCGCTGGCGATCATATGAATCATCATTGGTGGAAAGTAGCCTGTTTGCTCAAGAGAATTGTGCAAGTTTGCACCTTCACTCACTTTCTGCGCTGCTTCAGCTAAGGATGCTTTGAGGCAATCGTTTGTTAAGACCTCGGAAGATATGCGCATCGCATCAACTAAAGGCACGCCGCTACTATTAAGGATACTAAGCGTACTAGCAAATTGAGAGGTATTGGAGCCCCTCGAAATCTTTTGAATAAATGGCATACCTAACAAGCGCTTATGATACGCAAAGCGGAAGCCATCTTTCTTTAGCATGACCTTAAAGCCCATACCGGCCAAGATAAGGATAATGAGTATCAGCAAACCCCAGTCACCCAAGAAATCGCTCACGGCTAAAAGGCCCTGAGTCAGTGATGGTAGGTCTTGTCCGTTGTTAACGAACACCTCAATGATATCTGGCACAACATAGGTCAATAGAAATACAACGATTGAAACAGCAACGAAGCAAAGTATTACAGGGTATATCGCAGCCAGCTGTATCTTTTGGCGTGCTTGTTGACGTGCTTCGGTATAATCGGCCAGCCGGTTAAGCACCAGGTCAAGGTGACCGGCATGCTCGCCTGCAGCAACCGTAGAGCGATAAAGATTAGGGAAAGCAGCCGGGAATTCAGCAAGGCTATCGGCAAGCGTATAACCTTCTAGTACTTTTGCTCTAACCGCCAGCAACATACTACGAACGTTTGTTTTCTCGCTTTGACTAGCCACCGCACTAAGCGTCTCTTCAATAGGAATACCTGACTGAATCAACGTAGCGATCTGACGGGTAAGTAACGACAGCTCTTTGACACTCAACCTACGCCTTGAGGAACCGCCACCGCTATTGCTCTTTTTCTCAGAACTTTGTTCAACTTCAAGCGGAGCTAAACCTTTTTCGCGCAGTTGCTGTCGAACCTGCCGAGCGCTGTCCGCCTCTATTACACCTTTTTTTTGCTTGCCCTTTTGGTCAAGCGCCTTGTACTCAAATGCAGCCATGACTATCCCCGATGGGTCACCCTTACCACTTCTTCAATCGTGGTAACGCCAGCCAACACCTTCTGAATACCATCATCATGTATGCTTGGACCACACTTACGTGCATAAGTTTCAAGCTCTAGCTCACCGGCTTTGCTATGAATAAGCTCACGCATCTGTTCATCTATTTGCACAAGTTCGTAGATACCAATACGGCCCTTATAACCAAGATGATTACACTCTGGGCAACCTTTTGCTTTGTAGATAGGAGGTTTCGATTGGCCAGGCCCGTGCTCTATATGCAGAAATTCGCATTCGCTGTCATCAGGCTCGTAGGGTTGACGACAGGAGGTACACAGAACACGAACCAAGCGCTGTGCCATAATACCAACAAGGCTCGAGCTAATCAGGAAAGGCTCAACCCCCATATCCATCAATCGGGTGATAGAGCCAACGGCACTATTAGTATGCAAGGTTGATAGCACCATGTGGCCGGTCAAACTGGCTTGAACCGCAATTTCAGCTGTTTCGATATCACGGATCTCACCAATCATTACCACATCAGGGTCTTGACGAAGGATCGCTCTAAGGCCTCGGGCGAAAGTCATATCCACTTTAGTATTAACCTGGGTCTGCCCAATACCTGGCAAGTTGTATTCTATAGGGTCTTCAACCGTCAGAATGTTACGGCTGCGGTCATTAATATGAGATAGACCCGCGTACAACGTAGTGGTCTTACCAGAACCGGTTGGCCCGGTAACCAGTAATATGCCATGGGGCCTCGCCAGAATACTTTTTAAAACATCTGAGTCACGCTCCGATGTTCCTAGGATATCGAGAGACAAACGCCCTGCGTTCTTATCAAGTAAACGAAGTACGATTCTCTCTCCGTTCGCTGAAGGCATTGTCGATACACGGATATCCACTTCTCTGCCACCAACACGCAATGAAATTCGACCATCTTGAGGTACACGCTTTTCAGCAATATCGAGTTTTGCCATAACCTTGATACGAGACACCAGCAAAGGCGCTAGTGCGCGCTTGGGTTTAACGATTTCTCGCAAGACTCCATCCACTCTAAAGCGAACGACAAGCTGTTTTTCAAATGTTTCTATATGCACATCTGAAGCATCATTTTTTACTGCTTCGGTCAAAATAGCATTAATTAGTCTGATGATCGGCGCATCATCTTCTTGCTCTAATAAGTCCTCGGTCTCTGGAACCGAGTTTGCCAAGCTGGCCAGATCCATATCGTCGCCCAGACCTTCGACCATCTGCATTGCTTCTGCAGAGTCATTTTGGTAAGCAAGCCCTAAAGCTTCGTCGAACTCTGCCTCATCAACTTGTTGAAAAGGAACCTCACCAAAAGTTAGACGGTTTACTTCTGCAAAAGCCTGGGAGCTAAGACCCGCCCGATAAAGAATCTCATACTCGTTATTTTGATTTTTCAACAATACTATCCCTTGCTTCTTAGCAAAGGAGAATGGCAACCGCTCAAATGGAAGCATTAAACCAGTATCTTCAACAGAGCCGGATGCGGTGCCGGACTCTTCTAAAGTCGGAATATCCGCTGCATCAGCACTATTATGTTGAGACTCTTCTATCACGGTAACCCCT
Source organism: Oleiphilus sp. HI0132 (assembly GCF_001635845.1). Lineage (NCBI taxonomy): Bacteria > Pseudomonadati > Pseudomonadota > Gammaproteobacteria > Oceanospirillales > Oleiphilaceae > Oleiphilus > Oleiphilus sp. HI0132. Next base: position 6,565 of record NZ_LWGJ01001125.1, read on the forward strand.
TAAATTCGGTCCGCCAGGTTAGTATTATTCATAATCCCACGAGCAAGCTAAATTAAGCATTTAACTTAAGTAAGACGAGCATTGTATTGTCTTAATCTTATAAACAATAGACGATTACATTAAAACATCGTAAGACTAATATAAACGCAAAAACACGCTCTTTATTAACTAATTCATATATTTTGTCAGGATAAGCAAAATTAAGTCCTATGAAATACCAAAATACCCTGACAGAACCCCATAAAAAAAGCGCTACAGTAAAACCATTTTTTGAAGACTCTTACATAAGCAAAGCTAGATCTTGTGCTACTATAATGGCTAAGACATAAATATAAATGATCACGGCTGAAACATTGCGAAACTGTGACAGCGACGACTAATCCAGGTTTATTAACATGTTGTTTAACCGGCTTCCCTTAATATCAGCGCTCGCATTATGCGCACTTATTTGCGGAAGTATTTATATACAACTAGCCCCTATTTTCATCCAAGACCTTAAAAAAGATCTTAAGCCTACAACCCCCTCTAGCAGTGTCGCGCAAACAAATACTAACAAGCCGCAAAAAACTCACAACATCTCCAAGTTCAGCCTGTTTGGCGACGTTAACAAGGCCATAAGCAAACCAAAACCAGTCGCCAAAGACCTCCCAAAAACTAGCCTAAAACTTCTGCTTACGGGCGTCATGGCAAGCGGTAATACTGACAATGCCAGCGCCCTTATCCAAGGACCAGATAAACAAACCTTAAACTATCGAATAAATGACGAACTGCCGGGCGGTGCAACACTTAAACAAGTTTATCCAGATCGTGTCGTATTAGAACGCTCTGGGCGATTAGAAAACCTGGTATTTGTCGAACAGCGCCCTATTGGCTTTGAAAGCTATGAGCCAGTGGATGATCCTGAAATTGAGGAAACAGAGAACACCGAAAACAACCCCATCATTACAACTCGCGCAGCAAACCCGGGCAGAACGCAGGGCATAAAAGACCGTTTAAGCAAACTTCGGAAGCGAATGCTTAAAAATAGAGTAAACCAATAAGTCACAATGACTCCGATATTCAATAGCTATTGCTTAGGCCTCACTCTTTTAAGGACCCCGATTTACAAGCGGGTTGTCATAATTTTTTTTATTACGACCTGCGCCTCAGCCCTAGACCTTAACTCTAAAGTTCTCGATTTTATTGACCAGCGCTTCGGCCAGGACGCTGTTAGCCGACTCCAGCAATGGGAAAGAATCGCTAATTACAAACAAAACATTACCCATCAACAAAAGCTAAAACTTGTAAACCAGTTCTTTAATAGAGTGAAGTTCGTATCCGATCAAGAACAATGGAATAAGGAAGATTATTGGGCAACGCCATTAGAGTT
>NZ_LWGJ01001126.1:0-6100 GCF_001635845.1 Oleiphilus sp. HI0132
CTTGGGAGCTGCTTATCGTTATGAACGAGATTTTGGTGGTGTATATTATCTCTATCTGCTTGCTTCTGCACCGCCTCAAAATAGCTTTGATAGGCTGCCGTGATTGAGTGATGAACTTGCTGAGCATTCATTTCAGCTTGGTTTTCACCCTCTTGATAGTCGAACCATCGTACCTGCTTGTTATTGCTATCTAAGTGGCGACTAATGCAAAAGTCATTTTGAAAACCGATAAAATTACCGGCATTAATTTGCTCGGCAGCGCGCTTAAGTTCTCCACCAAAGCGGTAGGTCTTTCTCAAATAGCAAAGCGCTTGATTAATGCCTTCACTCGCTACTTTTTTGTCGACAGCTGGAGTTAGAAAGACTCCTGACTCATAGCCAGTCAGACTTGCCAGACGATCGGCAAATTCGCTACTATAAGACATATCCTCAAAACGCCTAACCGTCTCTGAGAATACCTCGCCCGGCTCCACGGGTGGCAGCTGATAAGGGTCACCCATAAAGATCACTTGTGTGGTGTCAGGCACGGTTTTGATTAACGCATGCATTAAAGCCAAGTCGATCATTGATGACTCATCAACAATCAAGATATCAGCTTCAGTAAGTGCAATTTCACTCCGCCCCGAAAAGAGGCTCTCTGCGTTAAGTTTTTCTGAATAAGAGTGTTGCGAAGGTAAAGCTTTATGGTCGATTAAGAAACGGTGTATCGTCTCACCATTAGCAGGCAAACACGCGCTAAGTGGAAGCATATCTGAGCCTTCTAGCACAGCCTGCTCAGTTTCGATTCGCTTAAGTTGGAAGGCGATTGAGTCCGCTAGACGAACGGCAGCCTTTCCTGTCGGGGCGAGCAACCTTACTTTTGCTGGTCGGCCCAAACGTAGCCTGAATGATTGATCGACCAAGTGCAACAGGCTTGCTGCTGTGGTGGTTTTTCCGGTACCGGGTCCCCCAGCAATCAAAGTTGTTTTTTGCAGCAAAGCATGTGCAGCTGCAACGGCTTGCCAGTCTGGTTTCTCGTCTGAGTCCACACCATTTAATGCAAACATGCTTTTTAAACACTGACTCAAACGATCCAACTGAGACTCGCTGAGTGCTTCGTCACTCAGGCTTTCACTGCTCACCCTTTTCGCTAACCAAGCTTCGAATTCACACTGTAGATTCCAATAACGAGTCAAATACAGCTTATCACCCGAAACAACCAAGGGCTTGACACTCTGTTTTGCATGCAGCCTCTTATGAGCTCTCGCTTGTGAGAAGTCATCGACGACGGAGAGCTGCAATAAGCTAGCTTTGAAGTCGTGATCAAGTCCTATCTTATGAGCTGACAAGGCAATACAGATTTGCCCCTTACTCGTCGCGTAGGACAGTTCACAGATTAAAAGCGCTAAGCTGCTGGCATGCTGTCGCTCTTCTTCTAACAAACCTTTAACCACAAACTCTGCGGCGTAAAGATCAAGCCAGCGATATGCAGTATTTTGTGCCTCGACCTGCTGAGCAAGGTTTTTCAGTACAGGCGTTTTAATTAAACTCATGCGCCCTCCAAATGCAGGTCGAGTGCTTCTATCAAAGCCGCTTCAGGTTTGATGAAATAGACACCCGTTTGCGATGCGCCCAACTCGTTCCCATCAGAGTTAAGTGGCATACCACGAAGATAGAGATAATATACACCACCAAAATCTCGTTCATAACGATAAGCAGCTCCCAAGCGTGCTTTTAGATAGCGATGTAAGGCAAGACTATAGATGAGGTACTGTAAGTCATAGCGGTGATCAAGCATCGCTTCAGAAAGTTTGTCGTGCGTATAATCTTCAAGTTGATCGCCTAGGTAATTCGATTTGTAATCTAGCAGAAAGTACTGCCCTTCTTTGACGAAAACCAAGTCAATGGCGCCTTTTAAGTGCCCTTCAAATGAAGCAAACTCAAGTGTTGGAACGGTCGACGCGTACGACTGAAGCAATTCATTAATACGCCCGATTTGGCAGCGCTGAACTTTAAAGTAAAACTCCATTTCTGCTTGAAAGTCACTTAGTGGCAATTGCGATAAGGAAAAGTTGTCGCTTAGCTTGGCATCTAGAATATTTTTTAACCACTCGCTTAAATAGGCAGACCAAAAAGGCAAAGCGCCTTCATCAACAAGGCGACTTAATGACAGTTTTTCTGCAATCATGTCTCGTAGGCTCAGAGGCTGGCCATCTGAGCGTAGTTTGGTGAGCGGCTGAGCCGTTTCGAATTCAATACTTTCAAACAAGGTATGTAAAAAAGTACCCGCCTTACTACCTCGGGGAAAGTCAAAAATGCTTAACTCTCGCTCTTCGCTTTCCGCTACGGGCTCTTTCGACGGCGTGCGACTATTGGAGCCTGGTGATGTCGTAATATGCTGACGCGCATGGCTTTCCTGCATTAGCCCGGTAAAGCTTTGAACTCGCCATTGGCTACTCAACCCTCTATCTAGCAGTTCACAAGCAATCGCCTCTTGCCGACCCTTGTCACGACCCTGTTCTGATTTAAAGTGCGCAAAACGATGTTGCTTTAGGCTCTCGCTTAAATCATCTTCGTCGAGTAAGTTAAATTGAATGACACCATTTGATTGTGCAGCCAAACCCTCTAAAGCCGAACGGTAGTTATCCTCGTCCAAACCTTCAAGTATTGCTTCACGGTCAAGCAGATAAGCCCAGGCAGTTTTCGCTACCCCCAAACTAAGTACGCCCGCGCCTTTATAAAAGTAGGTACCAAGGAAGCATTGATATTTTGCTCGTGTCAGTGCGACATATAATAAGCGGATATCTTCAGCCAGCCGCTCTCGGTCCACCAAACTGACATTTGACTCTTGCTTGAGTAAGTCGAGGTTTAACTTGCCGCTCTGATCATAAAACCACGCCATATCAGCACCACGGCCTGTGAATACAAACGGTAGAAAGACATAGGGATACTCTAAGCCCTTACTTTTGTGAATCGTGACGATACGAATTAGCTGTTCATCACTTTCAAGACGTAGACGACTCTCATCATCAGCCAGTACCGACGCTGAAATATTCTGACGAAACCAACGCAGTAGCGCAAAGTGACCACGTGTGACTTGCGCCTGACTTTGTAATAACTCCGCTAGCTGATTAACATTACTAAGGCGTCTTTCCCAGTCCTGGAACTGTGAGGCATCCTGGTGCCAAGATGCATAGACACCCAAGCGACTCATAGCGTCACGTATCGCGGCTAAGACTCCATGGCGATTCCAACATTTATGCAAGTCATTAAACAGCTCAAGATAATACTCCAAAACACTATCGTTATTTCGAATATCCAAGAGGCGTTCGTCGTCGATGCAAAAGAATAATTCAGACAGACAGCTCATTAGCAGATACTCATCACCCGGCTCTGCTATCGCTGCAAGCAAGCGATAAATGGCCTGCGCTTCTTCACTATCGTAAATATTGCTCTTGCCTTCGTAGCTTGCACTTAAGCCATAGCGTGCAAGGCGTTGCTTAACTAGCTCGGCCTCTTTTCCTGAACGAACTAATACGGCAATGTCTGAGTAAGCGGCCTTTCCTTCAGTCAGCAATGCAAGAATTTGTTGGACGCAATGATCGGCAAGTATGGAGGTCATCGCTTTTATATCACGTCCTTCAGGTCTTACTTGAGTGATGCAAAACGCAGGCTGACCACGCAAGTGCTCGGGTGTACTCTTCGCCGCGTTTACAGCGTTAAAAGGGATGTCTTCTGCGATAAATGGATTCGATTCGCGCTGGAATACCTGATTTACTGCTGTGACCATCTCAGGCGAAGAACGCCAATTGGTATCCATTGTGAACTGGTGGCCACGCGGGTGTTTGTCAATATCCTGCTTAGCTCTGAGGTAGGTGGCGATATCCCCGCCTCGAAAAGCATAGATTGCTTGCTTAGGGTCACCAATAAGCACCATCGAGGCATCTTTGCGAGACTCAATGCTTGACGAGAAAATACTCGAAAAGATATGGTATTGCTCACGATCGGTATCTTGAAATTCATCAATCAACGCTACTGAAAAGCGCTCGCGCACCGTATTAATTAATATATTACGTGTATCTTCGTCAGACAAAGCATTCGCTACGTTCAATATCAGGTCATCAAAACTGACAGCTTGTTGCCGTTCTTTCTCTTCATTGAACCGTTTACTGATCTCCTGGAAGCTTTGCACCAAGAACACTTCGCGTGAGCCAACTGGAAGTTTTCTCAGGTGCGCTTCTACAAAATTGAAGTAGGCATGCTCTGGAGGCACTCCACCCTTCTTCACGTCTTGGCTTAAATACCCTGGAGTAAAGACTTCAAACAGATTCTTACGTTTACTGGCTTTAGGAAAGTCGAAACTTGTGAACTCGGCTTCGCACCATTCGCGAATCAAAGTGAGCCATTTATTCTTATGGTTCACGCCTTTTAGCATTGATTCAGCGACAAGTTTCTGTACTTCATCGATGCTATCTAAGGTTCGTGAGCGAAGTGTTTGATACCAATCAATTGTGGCATGGTAATGCTGCTCCCAGGCTGAAAGACCACCCTCAAGTACAGCTGGTGTGAATACATCTGGTCGTCTATTAATCAAAGGTTCAAGAGACGACATCAGTTCTGCAGGCGTCGCCCAGTTACTATAGACCTCTAGTAACAACTCTTGTGGTAGAGCAAAGACTTCCTGGCGCCAGTAATCCTCACAGACCCGCAGCAACAGAGGCTTGGTGTCTTCCATCAGGTTTTGCGTAAAAGCGACATTTAAATCTAATGCATGACGCGCCAGAAGCTGCTGACAGAAACCATGAATTGTATGGATTTCAGATTGGTCTATTTGACGTTCTGCGATTCTTAAACGAAGTTTATCTGCCTCAATATCCGATGATTGTTGGTACAAATAATTCAGCACCTCATCGTCACTAGGTTCACCATTTAATACCTGGGAAAGCTCCTGAATTCGTGCACGGACTCGATCACGAAGCTCTTGCGTTGCTGCCTCGGTAAAGGTCACTACCAGAATTTCATCTACCCCGAGCTTTTGTTCTAGCAAATAACGTAAGTAGAGATTGGCGACCGCATAGGTTTTCCCGGTTCCTGCGCTCGCTTCAATTAGTGACAATGAATCAAGCGGGAACTGACAGAGGTCTAGCGTTTTCATTTTAGAACCTCCCCTTGCAAGTCGGTGAAAATAAACTCTTCTTTATAGGCAGCAACTTGCTTAACAAGTCGCTGCGACTCTATATCAGGTAAAACTCGAACCTCGGCGTGATCAGTATAAAGGCAATAGCGCTGCCAATAAGGGTCATCCATTTCACCTTCACGCGCGTTGTAGCCCTGTTTGTTACCTTCAAATATTTTTCTCGCTTTTGACTCGCCTTCAAATATCCAACTAAAGGCAGTCTTCGGTAGGAATGGCAGTGCTTCTTGCCCTGTTAGCGTAAAGAGCTCTAGCAAACCCTCCATATAAGATTTTGCGTCAGCAGCACTCAATTCAGGAAAGATCGTTACTTGCTCTGCATTAATCAACCTTGACTCGGTTTTTAGCTCAAGTCCCGTCTCGTGACCCGGTGCAACTTGATGGTGAAATAGATAGTTGACCACAACATGTTTTACCCAGCTAGAAAAGAACAACGCTGGCGAACTCCGGCTCAAACTAAACTCGCAAACAGCGCTATCCAGTAGGACTAGTGAACCAACTATGCGCTTACCAGAAAGCTGGAAGTCGATAACCAAAGTTGACGCTTCTTTCGCTAAAGCTCGCTCAATATAGGTAGATAAATCGACAAGTTCATCCTTCGCTTGAGCAAAGTAAGTTTCATCTAAAGGTGCTTTTGGCAGCCTCCCTGATAAGCGCCACTGATCAAAACACGCTTGTGTAAGCGTGTCAGAATCGACTTCCTTATGCATGTCCTTGACGACAGTTCTTAAGATATCACCCTTTAGTGCATAGATATCCAAACGGTCCAATGCAAAGGCTTCACTTTCTTCCAGATCATCTGGCAGTTTGCTAACCTTCAAACCAAGTATTTTCTGATAGTAGTACTTAAGAGGTGAAGACAAGGCGCTAAGCAATTCTTCCAAAGACAGACTTTGGATCTGTATTTCTGTTTCATCGTCTTCGACG
>NZ_LWGJ01001127.1:0-4675 GCF_001635845.1 Oleiphilus sp. HI0132
TATCTGTAGCGTAAGTCTTAAGCTTATTTGCATCGCTTATTAATAATTTATTATCAGAGGTGATAGCCAGGTGGCTTGGTTCTTCAAAAATCTCATCGATTCTTGTAACCCTTAAGTCAAACTTATCTTCGCGTTTATTGCCTGCACCATCAATTGTATTGATGTTCAGTTCACCGATATCAGGTTCGGTTGGAAGATCTACACGCCAGTTTGCGTAATTATCATCACTCGTAACTGGTTCACCATTTACTGTGACGCTTTCGATACCACTATGCTCATCATAACTGGAGCCGCTAATTGTCACCACTGAGTTAGTCGTTGTTCTACTGTAGGTAGGTGATGTGAGCGTTGTTGTTGGCTCCGCTTTATCTCCACCGGAGTTACTACCTCCATCACAGCCAAACAAGGAGAGCGCCATTATCGGCAGGCTCACCTGTAGAGAGCGTTTAAAATTGATTCCATTAAGCAACTTGTTCATATCTATATTCTTTAGCCGGGATATCTGATTGGTTGGCACCAAGCTCGATTTTAGCGCTTGGTGCCTTTGCACAATAAACTTAGTACAGTGCTAACTATTGGATTATCGTTTCAAGAGCCCAGGTGTTTAGCGTTCCTGAGTTGGTGATCGTTGCTTTATCCTCTACTTTGAGTGTCCAGACACCTTGAGTAGACTCACCGTTAAATGCGCTTAAGGCGTTGTGAGGAATAACTGTGCCGCCGATACCGGGGGAAGAGTTACAAACGTTCTCTACAGCGGAGCTTCCCTGATCATCGAATGTTGCGTCGACATCATCGTTGGCGCAACCGAAATCGAACCAGCCGCCGGTTGTTCCAGGTCGGTCCATAATTACAACAGATGTGCCTGCAGGGCTTGTGAGCGTTAGGATCAGGTCTCCTGGTCGGCCATGCGATATATCAATCATAACATTAAGGTCAGCTAACTGACGGTCATCGGATATAGTCATACTGGTTGAGTTCGATGATGACCCCGCATCCAGTCCTGGGCTTGCACTAAATGTTTTAACAAGTGGAATGACTGTGACGGTGCGGGTTTGGGTTAATGCGCTATTCCCCGCCGCGTCAGTGACATTAAAGTGAACTTGATAACTGCCTGGTGTCGACATATCTAGCCCGCTTGTATCAATACTTACGTTCGATGATATGTCGCCATCGATGTTATCAGTTGCTGAAACCCCCAGGTCGCTATAAACATGTCCTTGAATAACTTCAACTGGATTGTCTCCTAGTACTGAAATACTAGGGGGGGTGGTATCGACTACATGTACTGTTCTCGTCACGGTTGTAGCATCGTTACCTTGAGCATCGGCGACATCATAGCTTAATGTGTAAGTGCCAGCGATATTCTCGTTTACATCTCCCGATACAAAGATACTAGAGGATATATCGCTACCGAAATCACTCGCGGTCGCGCCTGCATCAATGTAAGTCGTTCCTTGCTCATGATAGGTTGGGTCCGAGCCTAATAGGCTTATGACCGGTGCGGTAGTATCTTGAACGATAACTGTTCTTGTCACCGTTAGGGCAGCATTACCCGACAAGTCCGAGACATTATAAGTTACCTGATAGCTTCCTACGGCGTTCGTTGCGACGAATCCTGAAATGGCGATAGAAGCTGATAAATCACCATCAACGCCATCGACTGCAGTTGCGCCAGGCTCGAAATAGGTGCCACCCAGTTCAATTAAGATTGGGTTGTTTCCAAGTAAGGAGATAACCGGTGGAACGGTATCGCTACTAGTGTTATCGATTACATTGACTTGGCGGGTAGCATTACCAACATTACCCTCGCTGTCACTGACACTATAGCTAATGGTGTACGTTCCAGGTGTGTCCGTATCAACTGATCCGTTAATAGCAATGCTGCTTGTTAAGTCACCATCAACGTTATCGGTCGCAGTCGCTCCGGCCTCGTTGTAGCTGCCGCCGAGCGATATGTCCATTGGGTTGTCACCTAATAGGCTGATAAGTGGTGCGCTATTATCTTCAACGTTAACAACTCTAGTTACGGTAAGTGCAGCGTTACCAGCACTATCGCTGACGTCATAGGAAAGCGTATAGCTGCCCAAAGTTGTTGGGTCCACGCTACCGCTAGGGATAATGCTAGTGGAAATATTTCCATCGATATTATCACTTGCTGTTGCGCCCGGGTCGCTGAAGATGCTTCCCAATGCAATGCTCATAGGGTTTGAGCCCAGTAGTGAAATAACGGGGATCGTCGTATCTGAAACAAGGACTGTTCGAGTTACTTCTATAGCGGAATTACCTGTGTTATCGCTGACGTTATAACGAGTGATATAGGTTCCAGCAATAGAGGTATTGACAGCGTCACCGGAAATAATAATTGCAGAGCTTAAGTCTCCGTCGACACTATCGCTAGCAGTCGCGCCAAGTTCAGTAAAGCTGCCATTTAACTCAACATGAAGAGGGTTATCTCCGATCAGCGTGATAACAGGTGGTAAGGAGTCTGCAACATTGACAGTACGAGTTACCGGGGTTGCAGGGTTTCCTTGAGAGTCACTGACGTTGTAGGTTAGGGCATAGCTACCTGCGACGCTTGCGTTAACAAAGCCGGTAATAGAGATATTTGAAGAAACGTCTCCGTCGACAGCGTCGAAAGCACTTGCACCAGGGTCGTTGAATATCGTGCCTTGTTGGTGCTCGATGGTGTCACCACCGATTAATGTGATTGTTGGTCCTGAGCTGTCTGATACGTTTACAGTTCGGGAAACAGTGGCTGCAGCATTGCCAGCGGCGTCACTCACGTCATAGTTAAGTGTGTAGCTTCCAGGGGTACTGGTGTCAACGAAACCACTAGGGATTATATTGGATGAAATGTCGCCATCTATATTATCCGAAGCGCTTGCCCCCGCATCTGTATAAATACTGTCAATATCAACACTTACAAAACTATCTCCGATAAGTGTAATGACGGGGTCAGTAAAGTCATTCACGTTAACCGTACGTGTTTGTTGAGGTGCAGGATTTCCATTGGAGTCACTGACATCATAGGTAATGATATAAGTGCCAGCAACGCTAGAGTCGACCATTGTGCCGCCAACTATAATGCCTGCAGATAGGTCTCCGTCAAGTGCGTCATTCGCAGTCGCACCAGCATCGGTATAAGGGGTATTTAGCTCATGGTTAAGTGGGCTGCTACCTAACACGGTGATGCTAGGAGCGCCGGTATCCTGAACATTGACCGTTCGATTAACGGTGTTGGCAGGGTTACCCGATGAGTCGTTCACGTTGTAGCTCAGTACATAGCTACCAACAACTGCAGCATTGACCGTACCACTGACACCGATATTTGAAGATACATCTCCGTCGACATTATCTAGCGCTGTCGCACCCGGGTCGGTGAAGATTGTATTCACCTCATGATCGATCGGGTTGTTTCCGATCAGTGTAATAACAGGGCCGCTCGCATCAGCAACATTAACTGTTCGTGTGACGGGCATTGCATCGTTGCCAGCCGCATCACTTACGTTATACACAAGTGTATAGCTGCCAATTGTACCGGTATCAACAGCGCCACTCTGAATAATGCTTGCTGAAATATCGCCATCAATATTGTCCGACGCACTCGCACCCGCATCATTGTAGACACTACCTAGAGCGATATTAATGCTGCTGTCACCATTAAGTGTAATGACAGGGGCGGTAAAGTCGTTCACATTTACCGTGCGCGTTTGCTGTACGGCAGGGTTACCGTTGGAGTCACTGACATCATAGGTAATGACATAAGTACCAGCAACGCTAGAGTCGACCATTGTGCCGCCAACTATAATGCCTGCAGATAGGTCTCCGTCAAGTGCGTCATTCGCAGTCGCACCAGCATCGGTATAAGGGGTATTTAGCTCATGGTTAAGTGGGCTGCTACCTAGCAGAGTGATGCTAGGTGCGCCAGTATCTTGAACGTTAATTGTTCGGGTAACGGTAGTAGCAGAGTTGCCTGAGGAATCGTTCACGTTGTAGCTCAGTACATAGCTACCAACAACTGCAGCATTGACCGTACCGCTGACACCGATATTTGAAGATACATCTCCATCGACATTATCTAGCGCTGTCGCACCCGGGTCGGTGAAGATTGTATTCACCTCATGATTAATGGGGTTGGTTCCGATCAGCGTAATAACAGGGCCGCTCGCATCAGCAACATTAACTGTTCGTGTGACGGGGATTGCAGCGTTGCCAGCCGCATCACTCACGTTATACACAAGGGTATAGCTACCAATTGTACCGGTATCAACAGTGCCACTCTGAATAATGCTTGCTGAAATATCGCCATCAATATTGTCCGACGCACTCGCATCCGCATCATTGTAGACACTACCTAGAGCGATATTAATGCTGCTGTCACCATTAAGCGTAATGACTGGGGCAGTAAAGTCGTTCACATTTACTGTACGTGTTTGCTGTACGGCAGGGTTGCCGTTGGAGTCACTGACATCGTAGGTGATCACGTAGGTACCAGTAACACTGGAATCTACGGTAGCACCACCGACGATGATGTTAGTTGAGATATCACCATCCAGCGCATCGCTTGCAGTCGCGCCAGCATCGGTATAGGGGGTATTTAGTTCATGGTTAAGTGGGCTGCTACCTAGGAGAGTGATGCTAGGTGCGCCAGTATCTTGAACGTTAATTGTTCGGG
>NZ_LWGJ01001128.1:0-849 GCF_001635845.1 Oleiphilus sp. HI0132
AACATTGCCATGCTCAAATGCTTGTCTAAGTATTTTAAAAGGCTTTTGAGAACTAATTTCGTGGACAGGGGATATCTCTGGATTCGCTGAGGCTTCGAGCTTGTTTCGACGACCACCAGTATCAGCCTGGCTCAGCATTAGTCTATAAATTGCAGGGTTTTCTACGGCAAACTGAACGTAGGCGACGCCGTAGTTAAATACCAAATCCCATGGATCAGTATAGCTCTTCTTAATATCTATCAAGCGTTTAGTTAGGTCATCGAAGCCTGATGCAGCGATAGCTTGTAAGAGCTCTTTCTTGTTCTTAAAGTGAGTATAAGGTGCCATATGCGACACCCCTACTTCTGCGGCAATGGCTCTTAAAGATAGAGCATCTACGCCTTTAATTTTTAATATGTCTTTAGCTGACTCAACTAATGCCGTCTTCAAGTCACCATGGTGATATGGCTTACTTTCAGCACTAATTGAGGCGTCACCTTGGGACTTAGAACTAGACATCCAGGTTTGTTACTTCCAAAGCATTTGTCTGAATAAAGTCTCGTCTTGGTTCAACTTCATCACCCATTAAGGTCGTAAAGATCTGATCAGCGGCAACCGCATCTTCGATATTTACTTTCATCATACGGCGACTTTCTGGGTCCATCGTTGTTTCCCAGAGCTGCTCAGGGTTCATCTCACCTAGACCTTTATATCGCTGAATATAAAGACCACGCTGAGCTTCCTTCATTAGAACCTCTAAACCTTGCTTAAAATCAGTGATCGCAAACTGTTTTTCACCACGCTTAATAAAGCTATTCTCACTGAAAATACCTTCAAGAGACTTCGCCATCGTGACAATTTTTTCATAAC
>NZ_LWGJ01001129.1:0-9469 GCF_001635845.1 Oleiphilus sp. HI0132
CTACCGCTGAGGAATTCCCATACACAATTCGTTGTGTATCTGAAATCACAGAATCTAACGGTTCTAGCTCAATGGCAAGTGTTTGCGGAAGCAGCTTGGCAATGATGGATGCGGGTGTACCTTTAGCTGCGCCAGTTGCGGGTATCGCAATGGGCTTGGTTAAAGAAGGTGATGACTTTGCCGTTCTGACTGATATCTTGGGTGATGAAGATCACTTAGGCGATATGGACTTTAAAGTAGCGGGTACTGACGAAGGTATTACTGCTTTGCAGATGGATATCAAGATCGAAGGTATCAATGAGCAGATCATGGATATCGCACTTAAGCAGGCACACGATGCTCGTATTCATATTCTTGGTGAAATGAACAAGGTAATTGATGCATCTCGCGAGAACTTGTCTGACAAGGCTCCTGCAATGCGTACCATGAGTGTTCACGCTGACAAGATTCGTGACGTTATCGGTAAAGGTGGTGCAACGATCCGTTCTATTACTGAACAGACTGGTGCATCAGTTGATATCGAAGATGACGGTTCTATCAAGGTATTTGGTGAAGACAATGCGAGTGCTCAAGCAGCTATCGATATGATTATGGGTATCACTGCTGAAGCTGAAATTGGTCAGGTTTACGAAGGTAAAGTTGAGCGTATCGTTGATTTCGGTGCATTCGTTAATATCTTGCCTGGTAAAGATGGCTTGGTTCATATTTCTCAAATCTCAAATGAGCGTGTTGAGAAAGTAACTGATGTTCTTGAAGAGGGTCAGATGGTTAAGGTTAAGGTTCTAGATGTCGATAACCGAGGCCGTATCAAGCTAAGCATGAAAGAATTAGCTGAAGCTGAATAAGCTTTAGTGATGAAACTTAGGTCACTTGCAGTGCATTGAGTGGCCATTAAAGGAAGGGAGGTTTGAAAACCTCCCTTTTTTTATGCTTAAAATACCTTCAATAAAAAAGAGTAGGAAACAGTGAGAGGCGGTAATGGTGGAAAATTATTCTAAGCAAGGGCAGGCGCTGGAGGCCTTTCTCATCAAACATCTCCCGCTGGCTCGTGCCGCCCAGGTTTCTATTGATGCCTATGATGGCGAAACACTAAAGGTCAGCGCACCGTTATCAGAGAATATTAACGATAAAGGCACCGCTTTTGGTGGAAGCTTATACAATCTCTGTGTGATCGCCGGTTGGGGAATGACTCAGCTTAAAGCTGAAGCGCTAGGGCTTAAGGGAGATATCGTTGTTGCCAAGGGGGAGATCAACTACCTTCGGCCACTGAGAGGCCGGCTTGTCGCCACGGCTTATGCACCTGCACCCGAAATCTTGGAAAAAGCTCAGCACCATCACACCGGGCTTGGAAAATCGGTCTTCCATATTGAGGTGAGCGTCCCGGACGAGAATGGCAAAACCTGCGTTAAGTTTAGCGGTAAGTACGCAGTATTAGCCGCTCAAACTTGATGATAGTGTTTGATAACGTGATGGATGGCCTGACACAGTTTTGCTAGTTCATCATCACTCATGATATAAGGCGGCATGACGTAAACGAGTTTACCAAAGGGCCGCACCCAAACACCTTGCTCAACGAAGCGGCCTTGTATCTCAGCCATATTGACGGCTTCATATAATTCGACAACACCGATTCCACCCAAGACACGTACTTCATTTACGCTGTCTAGCTTGGCGCATGGGCTTAAGCCTTGTTTTAGCTTGGTTTCGATATTAGCTAAACGATCTTCCCAAGGCGAGTTTAAAAGCTGCTTTACGCTTGCCAATGCTACAGCGCAAGCGAGAGGGTTGGCCATAAAGGTTGGGCCGTGCATGAAAACGCCTGGGTTACCTGAGCTGATGGTATCACTGATATGTCTCGTCGTAAGCGTCGCCGCGAGGGTCATGTAGCCACCGGTGATGGCTTTGCCTAGGCATAAAATGTCGGGTGTTACCTCGGCATGTTCACAGGCGAAGAGTTTTCCGGTACGGCCAAAGCCGGTAGCAATTTCATCAAAAATTAGCAGAACGCCAAACTCATCTGCAAGTTTACGAGCTTCTCTCAAATAGGACTCAGAATAAAAGCGCATTCCCCCGGCACCTTGAACGATAGGCTCCATAATAATGGCTGCGGTATCTTGGTGGTGGTTCTCAAGCGCTGCTCTAAGGGCTTGCTTGTCATGTTCATTGCAGGCTTCACCTGGCTTAGATGTGGGTGCTGGAACAAAGAACTGCTTGGTTAAGGTTTCTGAGAACAGTGAGTGCATACCGTTTATCGGGTCACACACCGACATGGCCGCAAAGGTGTCGCCATGATAGCCATTAAGTAGCGAGATAAAGCGTTGCTTCTTGGGTTTGCCTTGGTCATGCCAGTACTGAATTGCCATTTTCATGGCGACTTCAACGGCCACAGAGCCTGAGTCGGCGAAGAATACAGCCTCTAATTCTTGAGGGCTGATCTCAACCAGGAGTTTGCTTAGCTCGATGGCTGGATCGTGCGTGAGACCGCCAAACATGACATGAGACATTTTGTCGCATTGTGCTTTTAGGGCTTCATTTAGTGTAGGGTGATTATAACCATGAATGACGCTCCACCAGGACGCCATGCCGTCTATTAGCTTTGTTCCGTCTTTTAGCTTGAGTGTGCAACCTTGAGCTGATTCGACATGAAAAATCTTATGGGGTGCACCAATTGCACTGTAGGGGTGCCAGATATGTTGGCGGTCGATCTCAAGGGCAGTTAGCGTGGTGCTGTCGCTCATAGCTTATATCTCTGATTCAAATTTATCATGCCAGTTTAAATGATATGGTTTCGTTCAGGTAGTTTCTATTTTTTTATTGGTCTAGACGTAATCAGCAGAGGGTTTCAGCTCTCGCATGAGTATATCTCGTGCTAACCCGCTAGCGAGCCATGGAAGGCTCTACCTACAATAATAGTATAACCTCATATCTGTAGGCAGAGGGTTCCACCCCTCGCTGAGTCTACCCCGCGCTAACCCTGCCAGCGAGACGAGGGAATGTATGTTTTCGATTGAGAAACCCTTTTTCTTACTCTTAAAAATAATGAACCAGAGAAAAACTGGAGGAGTGCTGATAGGCTTGTTCTTTGGTTTGTTGCTGATAAAAGCTGTGGTAAGCCGTTTGTGCCCGGATTTGCCATTGAGCACCAAGGTTGAAGCTAAAGCCAAGCTCAATATCCAAGCGCTTGAACTTAGCGCCGAAGAGATCAAAGGGGCGATAGGCTTCTAGCTTTAGGTTCCAGTCTTCATGCTGGCTTAGCCAGCCAAGTCGGGGGCCTGCTGCTAACCAGTAGCCTTTATCGATATCATTATCGAGATTCAGTTCTCCGTCAGTAAGGATGTATAGACGCTGCCCAAGATATTCGTAACTCAGCCCTCCACCAGCATTCAAAAAACTGCTTAACTCTTCAGGGGCGCTGCGAGGTCGATAAAAACCGGTCGCAACATGCCAGGAAATCGGTGTAATAAGCTGATTGCGTGGCGTGTAGGAGGCAATATCTATGAGCTTTAGTTCTTGGATTCGAGTTTTTGTATCGCCGTTCATTTCGGTACGACGAACTTTCATGTTAAGCATTTCAAGTTTAGCACCCTGAATATAGCCAGGTAAGGCATCCAACTGATCGTGGTATGCAGCTCGAATCTCTAGTTGCTGGAAATGATTGCTGCCGTCATAACCGCCCGCTAGCATCAAACGGCGTGAGTCGTGCCCTTGGTCATCGCGATACTTGGGTGTTGGAAAGTCTGGAAATACTTTAGTCTTATCGATCTTACTTCTAGTCGAAAGTAATTCAATCGTTCGTTTGCCAAGGTGTGGAAGATCTGATTTTTTTCTCACTGCTAGGTAGCGGCTGTATTGGTGGGCCAGCTCTAGAACCTGTGCCTGGCTCTCAGCGTTTAATTGTTGCAACTGAGTTTTTGAAAGCTTGCTGTCTTCAACCAAGTGCCTGGCAAGGCGAATTTCATCATCGCTTAGATTTTCGATCATCTGGGTCATCAGGCTTAAGGTGGAAGGGCGGAAACGCGCGTGCTTTACCGCTCCTGCTTGTTCAACGGCGCGTACTGTATCGGAAGGGATTGCGCTGAGTTTGAAGGCGTCGACGAAGTTAAAGCGTTCGCTGGCTGCATCCAATAAGGTGAGTAATTGATAGGAGCAGTTTTCATCGACAAAATAATAATCAAAATGAACCGTTCTTATTTCCCAGGCGTGTCGGACAAACTGTTCGACCTCTTCTTGTGTTAGATCTAAAGCGTATTCCCAAACGTCGCGTGACTCCAGGTGGCTGTATTCTTTGACTTTTTCATAGTAGGGGAGAATTGTAAAGACACCGGGGTAGCCACCGGAAAGACCTTTATAGGTAAAGACTAGCTCGTTATCGTCAGGATTAGCATTCGCTGCAAAATTGATGCTGTAGTCTAGTAGTGCATTACTGCCAGAGGCACGATCTATACGAATAAAGGTATGCCCGAACATTGAGGAAGGGCTATTTAGATAGGCTGCCGGGAAGCTCAAAGTTAAGCTTTCCGGATCGATCTTGGCGAACCAGTCCTTATAATCTGGGCACTTGGCTTCGGTGAAGTTCAATTCAGGGAGTTGTTGTTTTAGCCAATGAAAACGAGCTGGGAACTGGCAAATAAGCTCAGGGTCGCGGCTACCGCCAGTAAACGCATTAATATTAGCCTTGAGCTCAGACTTTGGCGAGTACTTTCCGTCTGGAGCGATAAAAAAACTGTCGTCATCAACCTGACTTTCAAATCGCGGAATAAAGCCTATTTGGTGAAAATGAAGAAGGTCGAGCCATTGTTCATTATCCGCTAGGGAAGTAAGTTTTGAATCTGGTATCGTTTGCGCGAGAGAGTTAAAGCTTAGACAGGCAAGAAAAGCTACATTCACCAGAATGTAATGGTAAGGGCAGTGCATGATATCTCTCGTTAGGGTGAATGCCGGTCTTTTAACTGGCACAAAAAAAGGGCATCAAATTGTGCCCTTTTTTAGATTCTAGATCTAGCGTAAGCGTAGATTAAACGAGGCTAATTAGCCTAGGTATTTAGCAAGAGTCTTGTTCTGGCTCATTACGCTAACCAATGCTTGGTATGCGTCACCAGAAGTTGTTGCTTCAGACATAAAGATTTGGTCAAAGCTTGCTTTCAATGCAGCATTGAATGTAGCAGCATCTTCTTTAGCAACGCCAACAAGTTCAGATAGTGCAGCAAGTGTTTCACCTTCACCAATTGCAGTGTCTTGAGCCAGTTGGTCAAGGTTTTTATCTATAAAAAGGGATACTTGGACTTTTAGAGGGCCGTTTGCATCTTCACAGCCAAGTGTGCCTGAGGTCATAGCAAAAGTTTGGCTGGCTATTCCGTTAGTTGTTGCGGCAAGAACGTGCTCATGCCATTCATCTGCATTTTTGAAAATAACTTCAGTACCTAAGCCGCACCCTGCAGGACCGTGACCGCCGGCAGCCATTGCAGTAAATGGAGCAGAAAGAATGAATGCACCTAAAATTAGTTTTTTCATAGCAATTCCTTGAATCATTTTTTGTAAGTAACGCCCTTCGATTATAAACAGCGTTATTGGAAAAAGGCAATGTGTTTAGTTTTATACAGCTTACCTTAAGTTTCACATTTTAATAGTGTAGTCGAAGATTTGGAAAAGGGAACAACGGGAGCTTTAATCTGCAGTTTCAGGTCGTGATAAGATTTAACAGCCTCATGAGTCGAGGCTGTTAAACGGGAAGAATATTTATCTAGAACTTCAGATCTGCATGTTGTTCTGGTCTGAGTCTCGGGCCGTACTGACTCACCACTTGAGCTGCGGCTCTGTTAGCAAGCGTTGCTGCTTGGGCAAAGGTTTGGTCATGAGTGATTGCATAAAGAAATGCACCTGCGAACATGTCGCCGGCTCCATTTGTATCGATTGCTTTTGCTTCAACGCCAGCGACTATTGAGATTTCATTGCCGTCATAAACGAGAGCGCCATCTTTTCCTAAAGTAATTGCAAAAGACTTTGCAGTTTCTTTAAGCTTTTCAGCAGCATCTTCGATGTTATTGCTTTGTGTCCAGGCGAGTGCTTCGTCTTTGTTGCAGAATAATAAATCAACCTGTTGGCCGATCATTTCCTTTAGCCCTTCGCCAAAGAACTCGACCATTCCTGGGTCAGAGAGGGAAATTGCCGTTTTTACACCCTGCTGCTCGGCAATTTCCCGTGCTTTGATGGCCGCTTGTTTGCCACTAGGTGATGTAACGAGATAGCCTTCGATATACAGGTATTCAGATTGAGCAATAGCTTTAGCATCAAGCTGTGCTTCATCTAATTCAGCGCTTACGCCCAAGAATGTATTCATGGTTCGTTCGGCGTCAGGGGTAATCATAACCAGACATTTTCCGGTTGTACCATTCGGGTGGGCTTTATCGCTTGTGGTCACGCCCGCTGCTTGGGTATCTTGTTGGAAGAATAGGCCGTTTTCGTCGTCTGATACTTTGCAGGAATAATAGGTCTTGGCACCGAAGTAACTGGCAGCGATAATCGAGTTGCATGCCGAGCCGCCGCTGGCTCTTTTACTACCAACCAAGTGTTCTTTCATTAGCTCTAGTATTTCGGCTTGGCGGGTTTCATCCACCAAGGTCATTAGACCTTTCTCAATATTAGCTTGGGATAGGAATTCATCGGTGACTTCAATTTCAGTATCGACGAGGGCGGCGCCTAAACCATAGACGTGATATTGTTGCATAGTAATTGCCTTGCTAGTTGGCTAATGGTGGTGTCCATTATATACAGCGTCATTTGCGTATGGCAAAGACGATTTATACGCTTGGTGAATAGCCTGCGCGGTAGATAGCATGAAAAAGGATATATGAGGAAGAACCTTGCTTGGAATGAATAGAAATGTATTGGTTTTATTGTTATCTGGTGCGCTGGGCTTGTGTATTGCGCCAATGGTTGTGTTTATCGGTGGTTTGGTCGGGGCATCGCTTGCTCCTGATCCAGAACTTTCCACATTGCCTGTAGCGGGCATTGTTATTGGTACCGCCTGTGCCGTGATTCCGGTCTCGCGTCTAATGCAGCGTTTCGGTAGAAAAAAGATCTTTTTGGCTGCCTCCTTATATAGCGCTTTGGTATCATGTTTTGCTGCGATTTCTATATCTTATGAAAGTTTTTGGTTGTTTTGTTTGAGTACTGTATTGCTAGGTGGTGCCCTGGCCGTTATTCAGCAATATCGTTTTGCGGCAATGGAGAGTGTTGAGCCATATCTGGCACCAAAAGCTGCATCCTTCGTGTTGTTGGGTGGGCTTATTGCGGCGATACTAGGGCCAGAGCTGGCTCATCTGGGGAGGGCGTTGCATGAAGTGCCCTTTTCGGGCTCGTTTACTCTGCTTTCAATTCTTTGTTTATTAAGTGGTGTTGTTATGTTGTTTTTTCAGCCCGTTGTCGTGACAGGGGGTGAGGAAGAACTCGGCGGCCGTCCTTTAATTGATATCATGCATTCATCCTTATTTTGGGTGGCGGTGATGTCGGCAACCATAGGTTATGCGGTGATGAGTTATGTTATGACCGCTACGCCCGTCAGTATGCATGTCATGGAAGGGCATTCTTTAGAAGATACTAAATGGGTTATTCAGAGCCATATTCTTGCGATGTTCTTGCCTTCCTTAGTGAGTGGATATCTGATTTCAAAGTTTGGTGAATATCGCTTGATGCTGGCTGGTTTGGCAGCTTATACGGTGTGTTTGATGATAGCGCTTTCAGGTCAGAATGTGATGCATTATTGGCTTGGATTGGTGTTGCTAGGTATTGGTTGGAACTTTCTATTTGTCGCAGGTACGGTTTTGCTTCCTAAAGTGTACCAACCTGCCGAGAGGTATAAAGTACAGGGTTTTAATGACTTTTTTGTGTTTGTATTCCAGGCTGCGGCATCAATATCTAGTGGAGTAGTTATTTATAGTGTTGGCTGGAATAGCCTGCTTATCTACGCTATTCCGCTAATTTTGGTTCAGATGTTGGTGATCTTTATCTGGAGAATAGGTAAAAGTAAGGAGGGAGAGCTTGTCTAATTATCGCTTTAGTTTTCTTTTGCTTGGAGGTTTAAGTCTGGCTGGCTGCTCCAGCTTGCCGCCTGAACAACCTCAAAATATTTGTAAAATATTCGAAGAAAAGCCAGACTGGCATGATGCCGCGCTCGATGTACGGGAACGCTGGGGAGTCCCTGTTCACATTCCAATGGCCATAATGTATCAAGAGTCATCTTTTAAATACGATGCGGCACCGCCGATGGAGTACTTCCTTGGATTTATTCCTATCGGTCGAGCGAGCGATGCGTATGGTTATTCTCAGGCTAAGACTCCTGTTTGGGGAGAATATGTAGCTGACGCCGGGAGCACCTTTGCAGATCGCGATGATTTTGATGATGCGATTGATTTTGTCGGTTGGTATATGAATCGAAGTAGCAAGATAAACAAGGTTAGTAAATGGGATGCCTACGCACAATACCTAAATTATCACGAAGGGCATGGTGGTTATCGTAGAGCTAGTTATGAAAAAAAACCTTGGCTAAAAAAGGTAGCGAAGAAGGTTGAGGCTCGGGCTAAAAAATATAGTGAGCAATACTGGTCGTGTAAAGATGACTTAAATAGTGGGTGGTTTTAGACAAGATTGATAGGCATAAAAAAACCTCACAAATGCGAGGCTTTTTTATTATTACTTGCGAGTGCTAGATTAAGCTTGCTTACGACGAGCGAAACCTAGACCAGCCAAACCAAGACCTAGAAGAGCTAGAGTGCCTGGCTCTGCAACTGATACTTCGAATGACTGGTGGATGCCGTCACCGCGCGATTCTACGATTACGCCGTCAACATTTTTGTACTTCGTATATGGCTTGCTACCAACTAGAACGTTTGGTGTTGCATAGTTTTGGCCGATGAAGATGCCGAAGTCTTCAGTGCCTGGATCTGTTGTGTTGTCTTCCAGGTCAGCAAAAAGGCTTGAACCCAAGTTAAAGCGAGTAAGCTTTGTGTCTTTGTCAAGGTCAAAGGTAAACCCATCATAGCCATTGCTATTTGTTTTTGCAGTCCAGTTGATAGTATTGCCCCAGTTGCTTGTAGAGGTGTAGTCACTGCCGTCAAAGCTAATGGTTGTAGCTGTAGGAGAGCTGCCATTTACGACTTCGAAGCTACCAAACCATGTGGCGTTTGATGATACATTTGGGCTTCTCCAACGAACATTCCATTGATAGTCATTGCCTTCAGTTGTCCAAAGGTAATAACCGTTTCCTTGTGAGCCAAGGTTGATGTTTGTTGCGGACGTTTCACCAGTGTACTGAGGTGTTGCAAGAGCGCATACAGAGGTAACTGCTAAAGTTGCTGCTGCTAAAAGCTGCTTAAGTTTCATGTAATTTTCCTTATTTGTAATTAAATGACGACTACAAAATAGTCCGTTAATTATAACTGTTGTTCAAAGCATTAGTTGTGCCAATGATCCA
>NZ_LWGJ01001130.1:0-17696 GCF_001635845.1 Oleiphilus sp. HI0132
GCTCGCTTTCAGAAACGTGAAACTGACCCTCTAAAACAGTGGAAACTAAGCCCTATCGACAAACTTGCTCAAGAAAAATGGAATGACTATACCGAAGCGAAAGAAGCGATGTTTTTCTACACCGATACCGCTGACGCACCCTGGGTAGTCGTAAAATCAGATGATAAAAAAAGAGCACGCCTTGCGTGTATGCAACACTTCCTTTCTAAGCTGGATTATCCTGATAAGAATCATCATGTTGTTCGTGGAGCAGATCCCCTTATTGTCGGCCAAGCATCATCAGTTATCGAAGAAGACAGCCATATACTAGGTAAGTCTCTTCACCCGGAAGCTAAAAAATAAGGCACAAATGCGTTCCTTTAATTTCTTGTTGAACCCAGTAAAATCTGGGTTCAACTTGTAAGCGGGCCACTAAGATAATTCCGCAACAACCTCTGAACCACAGTCCCTTACTGCATAAAATAGACAATCCATCTTGGCGATTTCCGGATTATTAGTGATCATAAAGAGCTTTAAGTCTCGTTTAGCAAACAATCCGCCGTCTTTGATATAAACCAACTCATTTACCACACATTCTTCTCGACTATTTTTTGAAGAAAATACAGCTTTCAGATCATCTGTTGCGACCCAACCCAACTGCGTATCTTTAACAGTAATACCTGAATTCAATTGCTCTATACTGGGTAGCAAACACAAATCAGATTCTTCACTTAATTTCTCGCCATACCTTAGACGACAATCATCCTTTAGTTCGAGCCTTACCGGATTAGTAAGCACCTCCAAGCTCTCTTGACTTTCTTGGCCTGCCAAGACACTTTCTAAACGAAAATAACGATTTAAGCCCTCCCAAGCAATCTGGTGCGCAGACTCATCTAAACGCCCTCCACATTCAATCGTCACAGTTGGGCAAAGGTATTCGGTGACCTCCATCAGAGCCCCTAAACGTAGGTGAGTCACGATGAGGCGTTTAGTAAACAATTCTGTCAAAGCATCATGCTGAGGATCTTCGTAGATCGCCACCGCAAATGAAGGGCCTGAGCCCGAGGTGTTATGCATATCGATCAAGCTTTCAGGTTTATAGCGCTTTAAAGTCTCTAGAATCTCAGCGGCGAGATAGCCAGGTTCATCATCAAAGGGTTCTTTAAAGCAGCGATTCAGGTCACGCTGACGAGCGAAGACACGATGACTGAATGAAGGCTCCAAGCTAGCCGCTGATACTGAAGCCACAATGCAAACGACATTCACCGCTGGCTTAAGTCCCGACTTCAACCATTTAAATAAGGCAATAAGGCCTGAAGGTTCATTGCCATGCAGTAGCGTTACAAATGCTCGCGTTCGAGTGGTGTCATCTCCTGACAGCAGGATTTCTGAAGGGCCTCCCAAGTAATCAAGAAACTGATAGATATCCTCACCAATTGAGCTTGGGTCTGGGTCACAAAATCTGTTTAACTCTATACTCATTCTTATATCCAATAATTGTTACGTTAAAGGCCATTCACCCACTGGAATGTTGTCTAGGCTGTAAGCAATATAGTCTTCTAGCATTGCTTTTCTTGCTTTGTCAGAGCTATAAGACTTTTCATTCTGATAATAAGCGGTTCTCTCTCTTTGCCATACTGCTCCGTTCTGCTTTGACTCAAGACGCTTTTTAACAATGGATAGATAATAGCCTGCTTCCTCATCTTCAACACCGATACTACGCAAGCCCTGCTCTGCATGATCAATGCTTTGGGAAAGAATATCGATAATGGGCTGATCACGACAACCTGAACGCTGAGGGTCTGGCCAAACGATTCGTGCACCCAAGCCAAATTGCGCGGCGCGATAGAAGTTAAACTCCGCTAAATGAAAAGGTAAAGCAGGCATCAGCTCATTCATTTTGTCGCGATAGTACTCTGCCAGACCGATATACAGTGCTGCATTGGCAACCATATCAACCGCGCTGGGCCCAGCGGGCAAAGACCTTAGTTCTATCCGTAAATGGCCTTCATCAGCATCGTCATATACCGGTCGATTCCACAACCAAACAGAGCTTTGATGAAGTCGCAACTCTGATAAGCTAGGTGCTTTCCCTTCTGCCATCTGGGCTTCTGGGTCCTGTTCACTGCATATTGGCAATAAAGGTGAAAATATCGAAGCTGTTTCCTGAAATAATTCCAAAGCAGAGCGGCGTACCCAGCCTTGCCCAAAACTTACCCTAGAAGGCTCGTTCCATCGGTATCTATCTTTTATTCGCGTATCGATAGACTGCTTAAACAAAGGTACTCGTGTTTCACACCAGAGGTCGTGACCAAATAAACCGGGTGAATTAGCACCTAAAGCTAACACTAAAGGCGTCACCATTTGAAAGGCATTGAAGGTATTTGCATAGTCTTCAGGGTCGACTCGATAATGAATCTGGAATGAAGTATTCGCACCTTCCAAGGTAACGTCCTGCATATCCATTTGTAAAGGAGGTCTACCGTTAATATCAATTTCAAATTCACGCCCACGACGTTCAAACAATTGCTCAACCAAGGTTCTATAACGCTGGCGGTCCGTCATACAAACAGGCCCGAAATGAGAATTATCCAGCGTAGGAAGTATACCGACAGGAAATATGCGACCTTCATATTTTGCAGCAATATCATTTAGCTTCGACAGCTGGCGGCAAATCTCATTTTCTGTCGACTTAAACGGCGCATCCGACAGGGAATATGGAGTCAGGTTATATTCCAGGTTATAGCGGTTAATCTCCAGAGTCAGTTGTTTGTCATCAGCAGCATCTAAGATTTCTTGATTCAGCAACAAGGGCTCTCCCTTGCTATCAACAATATACATTTCGAGCTCGGCACCCAAAATAGCACTACCCGGTTTCTTTTTTCCAAAGCCTGTCTGTGACAATAGGGAGCTCAAGCTGGAAAGGTTGGTCTGCAGTTTTTTTTCAAAGTCTCGATAATCACTTTCTGCAAAACTGCTCTTATCTATATCAATTCCCATCTATCCGTACTCTGTATCAATGGTGCTTTCTGAATCAGCTTCAAAACAAAATCTATAACTCATACTATGAACAAACTTCTTATCCAATGCCTTGATCTGGCACAAAGACTTATTAATACCTGATAATTCCGCCAATAAATTTACATTATTTTTAAGCTCGTAACTCTGCAGCTGGTGTTTTTTTGAACTACACTTAAAAGATTGCTTTGGCCTTCCAAATACGCGGCTATTACCTTTAACCAGTAGACTTTTAACTTTGAATAACATAACAAAGAAAGCAAGCAACGCCCACGTACAGATATTGCCCAGTATAGCGCTACGGGTTGCTAGAGGCACATCAACCGTCTCGTTATTCTTTCTTCTGTATCTGAGTATGTTGATTGGCTCCACAAGCGCTTACGCAGATGAGCATCTCAGCCCATCACTCAAAAATGTCAGTATACAACTGAAGTGGAAACACCAATTTCAATTTGCAGGATTCTACGCAGCCCTGGAAAATGGCTATTACCAAGATGCCGGTTACAACGTCGAGATCAGAGCTGCCGGTCCTGATATAAACCCCATCACAGAAGTGCTTGAGGGTAAGGCTGATTATGGCATAGCCAATGCTGAGCTTGTGCTCTATCACCTGAACGGCAATCCTCTCGTCGCATTAGCAGCCATTATTCAACACTCGCCAATCGTATTGATGACTTTAAAGAAGAATAATCTGCTAACTCCACAAGACTTAATCGGTAAACGCGTGATGTACCCAGAGGGACATTACGGTTCAAATACGTTAGGACTGTTAAAGAAAGAAGGGATTAATGAGTCACAAATTGAGTCGGTGCCCTTATCCTACAATATTCAGGATTTAATCGATGAAAAAGTCGATGCAATGGTTGGTTATATAACCGATCAACCCTTCCAGCTGAGACAAAGAGGTGTCGAATACAACCTTATAGACCCTCGTGTTTACGGAATAGACTATTACGGAGACGTGTTATTTAGCACAGAGTCTAAAGTTGATGAGCATAGCGATGAAGTGAAAGCCATTAGAAAAGCCAGTATTGACGGCTGGCGTTACGCTATTGAGAATCCAGATGAGCTTATTGAGCTCATCAAGAATAAGTATCAATCAGAACTCAGCATTGAAGAACTCCGCCATGAAGCTCAGGAGACCATTCGTCTAATCGTTCCCAAACTGGTGGATCTGGGACACATGAACCCCGGAAGGTGGCAGCACATCGCTGACTCGTTTACCGATCTTGGCATGAGCACTGGCGAATTGAACCACGAGCGTTTCATTTACTCTCCTGAACTAAATGAAGCCAGCCAACTGACGCGTCAGGTACTCCAAGTTTCCAGTATTATATTTGTTATTGGCGCAGCCTTTATTTCAATCTTATTCTATGTCAATAAAAACCTGAAACGCGCTGTTAGTGAGAAAACAATGTATCTCACCAAGGCTAATCGGGAATTAATTGTTTATACGAAACAATTAAAAGACAAAGAGGATGAGCTGCATACGCTCAACACTGAGCTTGAGAAACGAATAATTTCCAGAACAGAAACCATCAACAAAATAAACTACGAACTTACGGAAGAAATAAATCAGCGTAAAAAGCGTGAAGTATCACTGCAACTCTTATCCCAAGCGATTGAGAGTAGTGATAGTACAGTATTAATTATAGATAAGGAGCACACAATTAGTTATGCCAGTAAGGCATTTCTAAAGCTTACTGGTAGCTGTGATATGAAGCTGGAGGGGCAGCCAATTTCGATACTGGAAAACAAACTTTCCCTTCCCCCGATCTCCTCTCAGGAGTTGAGTACACAAAGCTTATCGCCTAATACCGAAGGTCTGATTCAGAGTAAACTCAAGTGCACCGATGCAAATGGTGACACGCATTGGATGAAGACCAGTATTTCATTGCTTAAAAGCCATCCCTATCAAGAAACCTCAGAAATATCTCACTATGTGATTACTTTCGAAGATATCACCGATATCAAGAATCATCACGATGAAATGGAACGTATGGCTTTATACGACCCGCTGACAGGTCTAGAAAATCGGGTACTATTCCAGAAGAGGCTCGAGTCAGCAATTCAAAATGCCAAACGTAATATGGTAAAAGCTGCATTGTTGTTTATTGATATAGATAACTTCAAAACCATTAATGACTCCCTAGGTCATCAGGCCGGTGACGAGATTCTAAAATCCGTCGCCAAGCGCTTGAATGAGCATGTAAGGCAAAACGATAGCATTGCTCGTATCAGTGGTGATGAATTTACAGTCTTACTAAGCAACATTAAGAATTACGAAGATGCCAGTAAAGTAACACAGAATATAATCAACTCTTTTGAATCTCCCGTGATCATCGACACTCAGGAAGTCTTTATCACCGCGAGTATTGGCATTAGCGTCACCCCTGAAGACTCGCTTAATGACACTGACCTTATTAATAATGCCGACATCGCTATGTATCAGGCAAAGCAAAGCGGCAGAAACAATTATCAATTCTTCTCTGAAGATATGAACAACGAGATCCGCTATAAAATAAAGACAGAAAAGGAAATTCAGCACAGCATTGAAAACCAAGACTTCTTTTTGGTTTATCAGCCGATTCTCGATTTAAAAGATCAAAGCATTTCAGGCGTAGAAGCATCTCTACGCTGGCAATACACTGAAGAAGATATTCGTATGCCCGATGATTTTATCTCGATAGCAGAAAATGCAGGCAGCATTATTCCTCTCGGTAACTGGGTGCTAAAACAGCTTGTAAAAGATATCCAAAGACTACTTAAAGAAGGCATCAAAGATATTAGCTTTAGTGTCAACATATCGCCTAGACAACTTAAAGACCGTTACTTTGTTTCTGAAGTACGAGCGCTATTTTCCGAACACCCGAACTATATTAAATACCTGCATTTCGAGGTAGTTGAAAAGTGCTTCGTTGACCAAAAGCCCGAAGTGATTGGTCGTCTAAAAGAACTGAAAGATATGGGCGTTCATATTATCATCGATCGTTTTGGTTCAGGCTATGCGTCAATGAGCTACTTGAAACAAGTTCCGGCTCACGCCTTAAAAATAGACCAACGCTACCTTAATGGTCTCCCTGAAAATCAGGCAAACACTAACTTTAGCAATGCAATTATTAGTATGGCTCATCAGATGAAACTTTCTGTTACTGCTGATGGCGTTGAAAATGATTTACAGCTTGCACACTTAAAAAGCCATGGCTGCGACTACGCACAAGGAAGTTTATTCCATGAAGCAATGAAGCTCGAAGCCTTGCTAGAGTATCTCTCTAGCCCACATAAAAAACCGAAAAAAGCTAGCCTGAATTAACAAGAGGAAAGTCTTGTCAACCCGCGACGGGTACGGCACCAGGCTAGCAAAATAAGACCCTGAAGTCTTATTAACGGCTTATAGTTATGTGTCAGACTTTAGAACTTCATTCCAACCCACGCCCACATTACGGACTTATCAGTACCGCCAGAAGGTGCCGAGTAATCAGCATACTTCAGGCCTCCGCTATAGGTTTTATTAAACTTTTTGACTGCCAAAAGATCTATCTCTCTACCCGCGTCAGCACTGCCTTCATCGGTCTCAAAATCATGGTAAACACCCACCAGTTTTACACCAGCGAACTTACCTGAGACTGAAGCATAAGTGTCTACAACACCATTACCGCCACCCGCACCAAACAAGGACTGACCTAGAAATGCATCAGCCCAACCTTCAAACTTATGAACAGTTGCTAAAGGTGTCGCGAACGACTGATTGCCATCGTCAGACCCTAAGGACGAATAGCCAAGCTTGCCTGTTACTCCTGACGCAGTTAGGCCAACCTCAGCCATCATATAATCCATACTGGCATCTTTCGTTTCATTATCTTGCGAAGCATACTCTAGAGCATATGAAACTTTCAGATCTTCACCTGCTAATGTTGAGCCGGTAAAACTTGCACCAATTGTTGATAGCTCATCCCAACCATCTGCGGCACCATAAGGCTCTCCTGAGATCTCATAGTTGTATACCACAGCTTTACCAAAAGGAGTTTGGTAAGCAACATTTAATAGTGTTATATCAGTATCAGCGACATCCGCAAAGGCACCCGAGTTAATTCGGTTTACTTTATAAATATAGGATGCGTCTAAAGTAAGACCCTCTATTGGCTTAACCGTAACTCTCGCCGCATCAAAAGTCTGGCGATCTTGGCGCCAACCAACATGACCTACATGACGCTGACCGCCCAAGGCAATCACTTGACGCCCTAGTTTTGCTGTCACCATGTCATTCTTATATTGAATAAAGCCTTGATCGAGCTCAGTTACTTCTGAGTCTAGAATTAATGCATCATCGTCCGCTTCTTCAACCCCCAAAACTTCACGACTATCTTCAAACTCGACCAGTGCAGTAAAGCCTTTGAATTCTGCCGTTTTGTATCCGATTCTCGTACGTAGGGTTAAGGCATCTGAATCAGTGTCATTGCTTCGGTCGTCACTTTCATATCGTAAACGCAAGTCACCATAGGCTTTACCACCTGTAATCGCCTCAGTAATCGTTTCTGGTGCAGCGACAACGCTACTCGAAGCAATAATCGTAGCGATTGCTGTGCTTAATAGGCTAATTGAACGTTTTTTCATTTACATCTCCTAGTTACTTTTTTAAAGGCCAAGCATAAGTCAGTCATTCTTTGTTTATGCTGTGACCCTTGCTATAAATATGGCTTTACTAATTCTTAAGGCATTAAAAAAGCGCTCACAAACAATGCGCTGTGAGATAACTACTGAGCCTCTACTCAACAGTTTTCTCATGTCGCATTACTTGTGAACGCCGTTGTCCACCTACCCCCTATGTTTACGCCATTGTAAACGGGAGTAATGATTAACTTGTCTTACGCTGCCGCAATACCTGAGGCAGCTTTAGTTTTTTTTACTGAGGCACTAATCGGTTCAACTTTTCGTTGTTTTTCGTACAGGAACTTTAGAACTTCTGATCGAAGGTGAACGTATTCTGGGTCTTCTGCTAAGGCCAATCGATCACGAGGGCGTTCAAGACCAACATCTAATATTTCACCAACCGTTGCCGCTGGGCCATTAGTCATCATGACAATTCTATCTGACAGCAAAACTGCTTCATCAACATCATGGGTGATCATAATAACGGTATTATTCAGCTCATTCTGGATCTCCATTAAGGAGTCTTGCATATGCGCCCTGGTCAGGGCATCTAGCGCGCCAAATGGCTCATCCATTAACAAAATCTCTGGCTGCATCGCCAAAGCACGAGCGATACCCACACGCTGCTTCATACCCCCTGATATTTCGTCAGGACGCTTATACATAGCGTGATCCATATGAACCAAGTGAAGATTATGTTCTACCCACTCTTTAGTTTCTGCTTTTGACTTAGTTTTTCCGAATACTTGCTTAACGGCCAGCTCAACATTTTCATACGCCGTCAACCACGGCAATAGAGAATGATTTTGGAAGACAACGGCCCGATCAGGTCCTGGTTCTGTCACTTCTTTGCCGCTAAGAACTACACCGCCATTGGTTGCCTGATGTAGGCCAGCGACAACGTTCAAAACGGTTGACTTACCACAACCCGAGTGTCCGATAAGCGATACAAACTCGCCCTTTTTAATTTGTAAACTCACGTCCTGCAGCGCTGTGAACGGCCCCTTTGGTGTCGGAAAGACCATATCTATATGACTAATATCTAATAATGCGCTCATAATTCTATCCTCAATAAATTCAATCGTATTTCGTTACTTGTAGCTGTTCGGGCAGGTTAAGGCTTAAAGGCCTTTATTATCCCAAGACACTCGCTTTTGTATTTGTAACATTGCGCGATCTAACAAGAATCCGATAAAACCAATTACAACGACTGCTGCCATAATTCTACTTAGTGAATCTGAACTACCATTCTGGAATTCATCCCAAACGAACTTTCCAAGGCCTGGGTTTTGGGCCAACATTTCTGCGGCGATCAACACCATCCATGCGATACTTAAGGACAAGCGCATTCCGGTAAAGATCATCGGTACTGATGCAGGTAAAACAATTTTCTGAACATGTTTCAGAGCAGGTAATCGCAACACCTTACTTACGTTGACCAAGTTATCATCAATGGATGCAACACCCACTGACGTATTGATCACCATTGGCCATAAGCAGCAAAGTGTTACGGTGATCATCGAAACAATAAAGGACTTGGCTACCAGTGGATCTGACGAGACGTAGAGTGCACTCACCAAGATTGTCACCAAGGGTAACCAAGCCAAAGGAGAAACAGGTTTGAACACCTGAATAATCGGGTTAACAGCCGAGTTCAGTGTTTTATTCAGGCCAATGGCAATGCCTAGGGGAATCGCTATCGCTGCAGCCAATAAGAAGCCAGAAGCGACCGTCTTTAAGCTGGTAAAGATCTGATCGAGGAAAGTTTCTTTCCCGGTATACGCTCTGATTTTAGGCACATAAGATGGATCTTCAGCCACTCGTGCCGCATTTCTTTTCTCTTGCCTTTCGTAGAAGGCTTGCTCTTTAGTCCGCTCGGAAACGTGCTCATCATATAAAGAGACGAACTGCTCCATTACCATCGCGGGACCCGGAAACTGCCCCAAAGAAGTTTTAACACTCTGTGCGGCTGCCGCCCAAATAATGAGAAATACCGCAATACCTGCCATGGGTATTGCCAGAGTCTTCGCTGCCATCGCACCAAACTCTAATACCTTATCCAACCAAACAATTGGTTGTTCTATATCGTCCTTAAGAGATGTCGCCGTTGACATAATCTTCTGCTCCTGCTTAAAGCTACTTCAGTTAACTGACGACTCTCGTTCTAACAAACATTGAGAGCCGATCAAGATAAATCTTTCTTAGACAAACTTCGTTATCAGCAGTCAGACAACAAACCCTGGTTCAGGCCAGCATTTGTCGTCCGACATATGTAATACTCTTTAGATCTTGTCGCCTGATTTCAGACCAATTGAGAACTTCTCGATATACTTGTTTGGTTGTGTACCGTCATAAACAATGTTATCGATAAAGTGCGTTTGTGGGTCACGGTAGCCATCTTCAGTAGAGAAGTCTGGGAAGTCAGCCGCTTTCGCTTTACCTTCTTTGATCAAAGACTGCGCCGCACGTGCATAGATATCAGGACGATATACTTTCTTCGCCAAATCTTTGTACCACTCGTCGCTCTTATCTTCAGAGATCTGACCCCAACGACGCATTTGCGTTAGATACCAGATAGCATCTGAGTAGTATGGGTAAGTCGCGTTATAACGGAAGAATACGTTGAAGTCTGGTACTGAACGCTTATCGCCTTTCTCGTACTCAAAAGTACCCGTCATACTGTTTGCAATAACGTCATAGTCAGCACCAACATAGTTAGGTTGTGACAAGATCTTAACCGCTGCTGGACGGTTAGCATTGTTGTTAGCATCTAACCACATCGCTGCACGAATCATCGCTCGCGTTAAACGAACTGTCGTATTCGGGTATTTCTCAGCAAATTCTTTAGTAATACCAAATACTTTCTCTGGGTTGTCTTTCCAGATCTCGTAATCAGTCACTACTGGCACACCGATACCTTTGAATACGGCCTGCTGGTTCCAAGGCTCACCTACACAGTAGCCATAGATCGTGCCGGCTTCCAAGGTAGACGGCATTTGTGGTGGAGGTGTTACTGATAGCAAGGCATCTGCATCGATCTTACCTGTCGTGTCACCCTTATGAGGCGCGTAGTAGCCAGGGTGAATACCGCCCGCTGCTAACCAGTATCTTAGCTCATAGTTATGAGTCGAAACCGGGAATACCATCCCCATGTTAAAAGGCTTTCCATCTTCCTTGTACTTCTCGACAACTGGCTTCAGCGCATCAGCTTTAATTGGGTGAACAGGTTTTCCATCAGCCATCTTTGGAATATTTGGCTTCATCTGTTCCCAAATATCATTTGAAACGGTGATCGCATTACCATTCAAATCCATTGAGAAAGGCGTAATGATATGAGCTTTAGTTCCATAACCCATCGTCGCTGCAATAGGCTGTCCCGCTAGCATATGTGCACCATCCAAGCGACCGTCAATTACGCCATCAAGCAAGACCTTCCAGTTAGCTTGAGCTTCAATTTTGACGTACAGGCCTTCATCCTCAAAGTAACCGTTTTCATAGGCGACAGCTATTGGCGCCATGTCTGTTAGTTTGATAAAACCGAAAGTTAACTCCTCTTTTTCCGGATAGCCTAATTTCTCTGCATGCGCCGCGCCGCTAGTCATACCAACTGCGACACTTGCGCTGATTACTGTTGTCATCGTTGCCGTTTTTAACGATTTAAACCACTTCATAAAACGCTTCCTTTATATCAATGAATCAATAATAAACTTTCAAAAAATCCAAAAAAAAGGCGCCCACCGATTAGTCGCCTCTAATGAGACCACTAACTGATGAGCACCTTTGCTCGTTCAAACCTGACCGCGCCATTGCGATCTTGTTTGATGTCTTTCTGATCGCCGTTGATAGAAAGACATTATGTTTTGTTTCATGAACGCCTTGCGTTCGTAGATATACCAGTTAAAGCACAAGCCGTGCCAACTTTTTATACCTTATATATCAACTACTTGACAATATCACGCAGAAATACGACCCATTTCAGTGCACCAAGCACTTACTAACGACTTGCTTTAGGGCTACTCGACATCACCCAATAAGGAAAACACATCAATAATGCTTTCAGCCACTTTCACAATCGGCTGCCCCTTATCCATCGCCAACTTTCTAAGAGAGGTATATGCCTCATCTTCACTCAGGCCCTTCTGTTTCATCAACAAACCTTTAGCCTTCTCTAAGGTCTTTCTTTCGGCCAATTTGGTTTTTGTCGTGTTTAATTCCTTTATTAAACCTTGCTGCTCATGAAAACGAGCTACTGCGATATTAATAATTGAAGGCAAGCGCTGTGGCTGTATATCATCCACAATAAAAGCACTGACACCGGCCTTCACCACCTTCTGAACCAGCGGCGGCGCATCCTTTTCTGAGAAAACAATGACGGGAAGCGGCATGCGCTCTCGAAGTTCGACCAGTTGCTGTAAAGTGTCTTCGTCGGGCAAGTCCATGCCCACCACAAGAATATCAGGCTGATGCTCCTCTGCTTTCTCCAGCATAAGACAAGCATCTGTGACAGTCTCGATTATCGGATAAGCGTTTTCGCGAAGAGCTCTGCGTAACAACGCAGCTCTTGAATCCAGAGGGTCAATTAACAGTGCGCGTTCTTTTTGAGAGAGCCCTGTATTTGAGATAACAGCTCTAGTCATACGACACCACCTTATTCATAAATTCAGACACAACTAAGTATGAAATACTCATTCCCTTCTGGCATAGGTCTGATAAATATTAAATGGTAAAAAATAGAGGGTATAAAAAGGAGCGAGCCTGTCAAAAGTACAGGCTCGCAATCAAGTCCTAGCTAAACCTAGCTAACCTCGATCATTTGAACAGTGCCATCAGGTAATACTTCATGCATATGACCTTTAGGCTCATCCAAGAACTGAACCAGAGCCAAGCAAGCCACCGCAGCACCTGCAATCACCATAAAGAAGGTCGATGCATCAACAAAAGAATAGACCGTCAGGAAGGTCACGCCACCCACGTTGCCATAGGCGCCAACCATACCTGCAATTTGGCCAGTCATACGACGCTTAACCAGTGGCACCATTGCAAACACTGCACCTTCACCAGACTGAACGAAGAAAGAACAAAGCAATACCGCCGCAACCGCTAATGGAATCATCCAGGTGCTATCAACTAGCGATAGAATCAAGTAACCGACCGTCAAACCAGCAATCAGAATAGTTAAGGTTTTCTTACGACCAAACTTATCTGACAAATAACCACCAGTTGGGCGCGCCGCCAAGTTCATCAATGCGAATGCACCCCCCAATAAGCCAGCCATAACAGGCGTTAGATCGAAGGTTTCCATAAAGAATGCAGGTAACATTGAAACAACTGCCAACTCTGAACCAAAGGTAACGAAGTAAGCCCAATCTAGAATAGCCACTTGCTTAAACTTATACTGGTCATTTTCTGGCAAAGAAGTATGTAGATGTTCTTTGTTCACTTGATAGATTGAGTGCATTTGGAAAGCAAACAGACCAGCGAGCACCCCCCATAAAATGTTTGCTGTTGTTGCCGATAGTAGACTTACACCCGCTGGAGATAGCTTCCATGTCAAAACAGCCAAGGCAATATACATAGGCACATTCATCGCGATATAGAACCAGAAATCACGCTTATTACTTACTTCCAAACCACCCGATTTCTTTGGCTTAAAGTAAGTCGAACCTTTCGGTGTATTACGAACATTTTTGTAAAAGATCATGCTATAAACAAAAGCAACAACACCTGTTGTTGCGATAGCATATCTCCAACCATCATCACCACCATATACGTAAGCTGCTACCGCTGGAAGAGTCCATGCTGCAGCTGCCGAACCGAAGTTACCCCAGCCACCATATACACCTTCTGCTAAGCCAACCGTCTTCGCAGGGAACCATTCTCCCACCATACGAATACCGATAACAAAACCCGCACCAATAAAGCCACACAAGAAACGGAATAAGGCTAACTGCTCATAAGTTTGAGCTAGAGCAAAACCCCAACAAAGAAACGCCGACACCATCAACAACAAGCTATAAACAGCGCGCGGCCCAAACTTATCCACCAACATCCCGACAACAATACGCGCTGGTATAGTAAGTGCAACGTTAAGGATCAATAACGCCTTCCACTGGGCATTACTCATATCAAATGCTGCCATAATGAAAGGCTTCATTGGCGCATGACTGAACCACATCACGAAGGTCAAAAAGAATGCAAACCAGGTAAAGTGCAATATTTGTGTCGGTCGACTGGAAAAATCCAATAACCTTAATCGAGCTTCAGACATGCGGGGTTCCTTAAATAGATTGAATGAAAACTAGGCCACCATAATCAAAAGTCGATCCAACTAAGATTTTTTTCTTTACTTTCAACAAGATAAAAACAGATAATTACACAAACGACTTGCGCACAGACAGATTCCAACATATCCTCCAGCCAAAACGCACCATTCTGAAGCAATAGAAAGACTACCTTTTACTTCTCGCACCATATTACGCTCGCAAAACCTAAGCTATCACATGAAACAGCTTTACCAAGGAGCACACCAACTCATTGTGCACTATTTGAACAACCTGCATACAAACAATCTGCCCAAAAATCCAGCGTAAACCTAGGTACCTCAATCAAGACTTACCAAATTGGTGCCTTCATGACAGTGAAGAGCTACCCTACGCTTGACCCAAAGACCTATAAGAACGCTCAACACTACAATCGATAGTACCTTCCAGTCATTTATCTATGAAACTCTGGGCATAAAAAAACCGGCCTGAGCCGGTTCGGTTTTTTTTCACTCAGATACGCTTACAAATTATCAAGCGCTGAATTAAAGGTATCACTTGGTCTCATCGCCTTAGTCGCTTTCGCCACATCAGGATGGTAGTAACCGCCAATATCGACAGGCTTACCTTGCACAACCGTCATTTCAGCAAGAATAGTCGACTGCTGCTCTTCTAATGTCTTAGCCAGCGCTGCAAAGCGCTCTTTTAGCTCAAGGTTATCATCTTGCGCAGCAAGCGCTTTAGCCCAATACAAGGCCAAGAAGAAGTGGCTACCACGGTTATCCAGCTCACCAGACACTCGTGACGGTGACTTATTTTCTTCCAGGAAGATAGCCGTCGCCTCATCAAGCGTTTTCGCTAGGACTTTTGCTTTCTCATTATCATTCTTAATACCCAGATCTTCCAAAGAAACAGCGATCGCTAAAAACTCACCTAAAGAGTCCCAACGCAAGTGACACTCTTCCAGGAATTGCTGAACATGCTTCGGAGCAGAACCACCAGCACCTGTTTCAAACAGACCACCACCAGCCATTAACGGAACAATAGATAGCATCTTAGCACTGGTACCCAACTCAAGAATCGGGAACAAATCCGTTAGATAATCTCGTAGTACATTACCGGTAACAGAGATCGTGTCACGGCCACGAATCAAGCGCTCCATTGTGAAGCGAATTGCCTGATCCGGCGACATGATACGAATGTCCAAACCATCCGTGTCATGATCCTGTAAGTAGGTGTTCACCTTCTTAATCATTTGCGCATCATGGGCACGCTCAGGATCTAACCAGAATATAGTCGGCATACCCGTTGCTCGAGCACGAGAAACGGCGAGTTTCACCCAGTCCTGAATTGGCGCATCTTTAGTCTGACACATACGCCAGATGTCACCCTTCTCGACATCATGCGAAAGCAAGACCTTACCATCTTCATCAACTACACGAACAGTACCGTCAGCCTCTAACTCGAAAGTCTTGTCGTGAGAACCATATTCTTCAGCTTTTTGAGCCATCAAGCCAACATTTGGAACGGTACCCATTGTCGTTGGGTCAAAGGCATCATGATGCTTACAGAAGTTAATAACTTCCTGATAGATGGTCGCATATGTGCGCTCTGGAATAACCGCTTTAGTGTCTTTCAGTTTACCGTCAGTACCCCACATTTTACCACCAACACGAATCATCGCAGGCATTGACGCATCAACGATGACATCACTTGGTACATGGAGGTTTGAAATACCTTTGTCAGAATCTACCATCGCCATTTCAGGGCGTTCTTCGTAACAGGCACGAATATCTTCTTCAATTATAGAACGCTGAGAGTAAGGAAGATCAGATATTTTCTGGTGAACATTACTCAAACCATTGTTAGGGTTCACACCCAACTCTTCAAACTTCGCCTGATGCTTTTCAAAAAGTTCTTTGAAGTAAACAGTAACCGCATGCCCAAATACGATCGGATGCGAGACCTTCATCATGGTGGCTTTAACATGTAGAGAGAACAACAAGTCAGCTCTTCTTGCACCTTCCATCTCTTCTTCAAAGAACTGACGCAAAGCTTTAACACTCATAAACATGCCATCGATCACTTCTTTCTCAATGACAGCTGTCTTTTCTTTAAGTACGGTCACTTTTCCATCTGCTTCAACAAGTTCAATACGAACATTGCCAGCTTTTTCAATTACCGTAGACTGCTCTTGGTCGTAAAAGTCGCCGCTACGCATATGGGCAACATGTGTACGTGACGCCTGACTCCACTTACCCATGGAGTGTGGATATTTACGCGCATAGGCTTTAACGGAAGGTGGCGCGCGACGATCTGAATTACCTTCACGCAGAACAGGGTTTACCGCACTACCCAACACTTTGGCATACTTTGCTTTAATCTCTGTTTCTTGCTCGCTGCCAGCTTCGTCGGGGTACTCAGGAATATCATAACCCTGATCCTGTAGCTCTTTAATTGCTTCTTTCAACTGAGGAATTGATGCACTGATATTCGGCAATTTAATAATATTGGCTTCCGGATGTAGCGTTAATTCGCCCAACTCAGCTAACGCGTCTGGTACGCGTTGCTCTTCAGTCAGTTTCTCGGGGAAGGCTGCCAAGATACGTGCAGCTAAAGAAATGTCGCTCTCATCAACGGACACGCCAGCGGCGGAAGTGAAAGCGTTGAGTATAGGAAGTAAGGAATAGGTTGCCAGTGCTGGCGCTTCATCTGTTTTTGTGTAGATAATCTTGGATATTTCTGTTGTCATTTTTTCCCCAAACTGTACCGGTAGGATAACCAATGGAACTAATTTTACACACTGAGGACCTGACAACTCGTGATCACCAGACCCAGCGAAAATTATGCGTAAACGCTAGTGTAGCTAAAAAAGGAAGAAATTTCCCCTTCTACTTAAGTTTTATAACAAATTCAAAAGAGATAGTACTGAAATAAGATGGCATAATTATGTCAATAAAGGCGATATCCTTCATTCAAGTTTTCTGCTGAGGTTTTGGCCCTCTATTACTCGAATGCTCCATCCAGAATCATCTGACGAAAAAGCGCTGCAATTGACGTTTCTAAAGCCAGGACCTCATCACGTCGAGTAACAATTAAGGAGTAACTTTCGATTTCATTTGCCCCAGCATAAACATCAACACGCCCCTTATTAGCAAAAAACTCTCCCACCAATAGCAACTCCCCCCCGATACGTTCATAGAGCTCCAAAGCCACCAAATAACAGTGAGAGCCCGATGCTGGTAAAATACCAAAAGTCAGCACTGAAGCCGTATAAGACGCACCATCACTTGCCGCATCACCAAGCCCTTCACACGCACCGCCATCAGGGAAGGCAGATATCAACTTCGCCACATAAGTTGCTTCTTCTGGAGAAGCTTTTCTAAACCCAAACTTTGAGGCCACATTCGCGAACATTTGACCGACCTCAAGCGACGAGTGATGCAGCTCATAAAGCCCCCCACCTTCTTGAGACGCAAGAATCAACTGACTTCTATCAACATGCAAGGCAGAAGATGAAATCTTAGCATTACTCGCATTAACTAAATATTGCCTCGCGTCTGACGTCGTTGTTGAACAGGCCGATAACAGGCCCAGCAAACACATCAACAATAGTAATTTCATTTCTATCTGAGCCACAATTTAATCTCACCCTATTTATAGATGGGCTGGCATTCGCTCTCAACACCTGCCGATAAACTTCTAAATCACTGATAAACATAGTAACACGCCACCCATTTCTGAACACTTAAATAACTGTCAGCTTTTTTTACACAATAAACAAAAAAA